>JALVVO010000088.1 GCA_027023345.1 Thermaceae bacterium | reverse complement strand
CCACACCGTCTCCGAGGTGGGGCTCGTGGGCGGCGGGGCGGTGCCCCGGCCGGGGGAGGTGAGCCTGGCGCATCGGGGCGTGCTCTTCCTCGACGAGCTCCCGGAGTTTTCCCGCCGGGCCCTCGAGGTCCTCCGCCAGCCGCTCGAGGACGGGGTGGTCTCGATCGCCCGCGCCCGGGCGAGCTTCACCTTCCCGGCACGCTTCTTGCTGGTGGCGGCGATGAACCCCTGCCCCTGCGGATGGTACGGCGACCCCGAGCGGGCCTGCACCTGCAGCCCCCACCAGATCCGCCGCTACCGGGGGCGGATCTCGGGGCCGCTCCTCGACCGGTTCGACCTCCTCGTCGAGGTTCCGCGCCTCCTCCCCGAAGAGCTCGCCCGCGCCCCCGAGGGGGAGCCGAGCGCGCGGGTGGCCGAGCGGGTGGCGGCGACGCGGGCGCGGATGCAAGCGCGCCAGGGCAAGCCGAACGGCCTTCTGGCCCCGAAGGAGCTCTCCCGGGTGGCGGCCCTCTCCTCCGGGGCCGAGCGGCTCCTCCTCGCCGCCGCCAAGAAGTTCCTCCTCACCGGCCGCGCCTACGACCGGGTGCTCCGGGTGGCCCGCACCGTCGCCGACCTGGCGGGAAGCCCCCGGGTGGAGGAGCCCCATGTCGCCGAGGCCCTCACCTACCGCGACGCCGGGCTTTTCTTCCAGCCCTAGCGGTAGCGCCCGGGGTCGTCGCTAAAGACGGCGAAGGCCCCGAGCTCGCCGAGCGCGGCGTAGATCGCTTCCGGCAGCCCCAGGTCGGAAGTGCGCTCGAGCGTCCAGGGGACGAGTCGTAGACCCGCCGCCCGCGCCGCCCGGGCGTAGGCGGTGGGCAGGAGGCGGCCGCCTTCTTGGCGAAGGAGGTAGCGGATCGGCGGGCCCAGGTAGCGGATGCCTTCTTTTCGAAGCGCCTCCATCCCGGGCTGCCAGCTTGATGGGTCCTCGGGGTCGAGCTCCCTCCCGTCGAGCCAGATCGCCCGTTTGGCGTAGTCGGGGGCGTAGGCCCGCCAGAAGGCGAGGTCCTCGAGCACAAAACTCTGCAAGTACACCCGCTCGGGGGGAACCCCGAGCCCGCGGTAGGCGTCCACCAGCGCCCGGCGGAGATCGTCCCGGGCGATCCCCGGGGGTAGGGGGGCTCTTTTGAGCTCGGGAAAGTAGGCAACCTTTAAGGGCTTTAGGACCCGCACGAAGCCGGCGTGGTCGAGGGGGTGGGCGGGGGCCTCGAAGAGGGAGGCCGGGTAGCGGGCGGCGCGGTAGTAGTCCTCAGCTCGTCGGGCGCGGTCGTTCTTGCCCTCGGGCCAGGCCTCGAGCGAAAGAAAGGCCTTTAGCGGCAGGTCCAGCGTCCGACAGCGCGCCCGGGCCCGGGAAAAGAGCCCCGCCGGCCGGAAGGGCTCGGCGCAGGCTTTGGCCCAGGGCGTCACGAGCACGTTGGTGGTCTCGGCGAGGTCGCTTGAGGAGTGGCGGCAGACGAGCGCGCCGTCCTTGGTGGGCACGGCGTCGCACTCGACGCCAAAGGCCCCGAAGGCGGCCGCGGCGAGCACCCCCTCGAGGCTCTCCTCGGGGTAGTGGGCGGGGGCGCCGCGGTGGCCGACGAGCAAGGGCCCGGCCGCCCAGGCCACCCCCAGGAAAAGGCCAAGCGCGATCGTTCGCTTAAATAAGGCCATGGTACTTTCCAAAGGCTACCTCTATCTGGCCGTCGCCATCCTGGCCGAGGTGGTGGCGACGAGCGCGCTGAAGGCGAGCGAGGGGTTCACCCGACCCCTTCCCAGCCTGCTGGTGGCGCTCGGCTACGGCACCTCGTTTTACTTCTTGAGCCTGACCTTGAAGACGGTCCCGGTGGCGGTAGCCTACGCCATCTGGTCGGGGGTGGGGATCCTCCTCATCACCCTGGCGGCGATGGTGCTCTACAGGCAGGTCCCCGACCTGGCGGCGGTCCTCGGCATGGCGCTGATCGTGGCCGGGGTGGCGGTGCTGATGGGGTTTTCGCGGCTAGGCGGCCTGGTGCACTAAAGGGCGGGCCGGGAAAACCCGGCCCGCCGGCGAAAAACCGGGCTCACGGCGACACGATCACCTTGACCTGGGCCAGGTCGCGTTCGCCGAAGTCGTCCTCGACCACGAAGTCGACGACTTAGGTGCCGGGGTCCTTGTAGGTGTGGGTGACGTCGAGAACGGTGCAATCCGGGAAGGGCCGCTCGTAGCGGGTGGAGCCGTCGCCCATGTCCATGTAGCAGCCCATGGGGTCGCCATCCGCGTCGTCGGCCTCGCCAATGACGCGAACCGGGGCCCTCGAGCGCGATCCGGGTTCCGGCCGCGGTGACGTCGGCGTAGACCCCGAGGCTCGGGTAGAGGTCCACGTTTACGTTGAGGAGCACCACCGAGACCACGGGAATGCGGACGCGGTCGCTATAAAGCGGGCAGGTGATCTCCACCGAGGGGTCGGTAACGGTCACCCCGCCGGCGTCGCCGACGAGCCCGGCCTCGCCGTGCAACACGAACCCGGCCCGGTCGAGGGGGCTAGTGAAGCTGAACTCGAGCTCCACGTAGGCCTCCACCCAGAACTCGTCCACCGGCCCGATGTAGGGCTCGCGGATCTCGACGCCGTCGTCGCTCGCGCTGCAGGCCCCGAGGGGGATCAGCCGGTCTTCGCCGGTCTCGCTCATCACCCGCAAAAACCCGGCGCCGCCGGGGTGGACCTCGGTCCGGATGCGCACCTTCGGCGTCTCGGCCCGGTAGCTGAGCCGCTTGAAGACGTCGGGGAGCGCCGCCTTGCCGGTGGTGAGGACCACCCGGTCCGCCTCGAGCCGGACACCGAGCACCCTGCCCCAGACCCCGGCGCGGTCGCCGAAGAAGACCACGTGGCCGGGCTCGAGGGCCTCGGTGGTGGCGTCGCGCCGGACCACGATGCGGGTCCAGGCCCGGGCCGCGCGGTCCCACTCGGCGTCGAGGAGCAGTTCGGGGTCGAGCCTCCGCGCCTCGTCCCTTAGCTCGGCGAAGACCGCCTGTCCCCAGGCCTCGGCCCCGCCGTAGCGGGCGGTGATGCGCACCGTGCCCACGCTGTCCGAAAGGGCCACCACCCGGGCGGTCTTCGGCCCGGTTTTTTCGACCTTAAAGCGCGTCGGGTCCGCCGAGGAAAACTCGACCGAGGCCTCCGGAACGGGGTTCCCCGCCTCATCGTAGATCTCGACCGCGAAGGTGCGGGCCTCCCCCACCCGGCTGAAGACGAGGGCGGCGTCGCCGGTGATCCGGATCCGGGGACCGAGCAAGCCCTTGCTCCGGACCATGATCTTCACCTCGGCGCGAAGGCGCGGATCCTGCTCGCTCTCGACGTAGACGGTAGCGTCGGTGGGATAGTCGGGGGCGGTGAAGGTGGCCTTGAGCCCCCTGGCCTCGATCCGGCCCCGGTCCGCCCGCCAGCGCACCCCTCCCTTTACGCCGGTGAGCGCGGCTTCGAGGGCGAGCGTCTCCCCCGGCGCCAGGACCGCCGAGCTGGGGGTCACCTTGAGCGCCGGCTTCGGGGCCAGCGAGCCGCAGCCCGCGACCAGCAAAAGTAAGGGCAAGAACCCGCGGAATCCTTTCATGGGCGCAACCTCTCCAGCCCCGGGTCTAAGGTGCGGAGCGTGGCCAAAGCGTTGCCAAAGTGAAAAACTTCACGGATAGGCGCCTCGAGTGGTAGACTTTTGCTTTGCATGGACGAGGCGCTCGAAGCCCTCGACTTTTCCGCCGTCCGCCAGGGCTTGACCGACCGCTGCCAGACCGCCCTCGGGGCCGAGCGGGCCTTGGCCCTCGCCCCCACCGACCGGGAGGAGGCCGAGGCGCGCCACGCCCGGATCGAGGAGGCCGCGTTCTTCCCCTTAAAGCTCGGGGGCGTTTCGGACCTCAGGCCGCTCCTCGCCCGGGCCCGAAGGGGCGAGGCCCTCTCCGGCCCCGAACTCCTCGCCGCCGCCGGCACGCTCTCGCGGGCGATGGAGCTCAAAGGGGGCCTCGAGGCCACCGAGCTTTCGGCCCTGAAGGCGGTGGCGGAACGCATTGGCGACCACCGGGGCTTTGTCCGGGCGGTGGAGCGGGCCCTCGACGAAGAGGGCGAGGTCCGGGACGGGGCCTCGGAAAAGCTGAAAAAGCTCCGGGGGCGCATCCGGCCCTTAAAGCGGCGGATCCAGGAGCGGGTCTACCAGCTCCTCGACCGCCACGCCGAGGACCTCTCGGACCGCTTCGTCACCCTAAGGCGGGGGCGCTACGTGCTGCCGGTCCGGGCCGAGCGGGTCCACCGGGTGCCCGGCGTGGTGCTGGACCGCTCGAGCTCCGGCTCCACCCTCTTCGTCGAGCCGCTTTCGGTGGTTCCCCTGAACAACGAGCTCGCGCGGCTTTTGCTCGAGGAGGAGGCCGAGGTCAAGCGCATCCTCGGCGAACTCACCGCGCGGCTCGCCTCCGACCCGGGGGTGAACGCCACCCTAAAGGCCCTTGCCGAACTCGATCTCACCGAGGCCGCCCGCCGCCTGGCCGAGGACTGGGGGCTCAGCCGCCCGGTCTTCGGCCCCCCCGGCCGCTACGCGCTCATCGAGGCCTTCCACCCGCTCATCAAGAACCCGGTAAAAAACGACCTCGCCCTCGACGAGCGAAGGAAGCTCCTGCTCGTCTCCGGCCCCAACATGGGGGGCAAGACCGCTCTCCTCAAGACCCTCGGCCTCGCCCAGGCCATGGCCCAGTCGGGGCTCTTCGTCGCCGCCCGCGCCGCCGAGATCCCCTTCGTCCGAGCCATCCTCACCGACATCGGCGACGAGCAGGACCTCCTCGCCGACCTCTCCACCTTCGCAAGCCACCTGAAGCGCTTGAAGGCGATCCTCGAGGAAGCCGGCCCCGACGCGCTCGTGCTCGTGGACGAGCTCGGGACCGGGACCGACCCCGAGGAAGGGGCGGCGCTCGGGCAGGCGGTGCTGGAAGCGCTTCTCGAAAAGGACGCCCGGGGCGTCGTCACCACCCACCTCGCGCCCCTGAAGGCCTTCGCCGCCGAGACCGAGGGGGTCGAGAACGCGAGCATGGCCTTCGACCTCGAGCGCTTCGCCCCCACCTACCGCCTGCTCCTCGGCGTCCCGGGCCGGAGCTACGCGTTTGCCATCGCCGAGCGGCTCGGGTTTCCCAAAGGGCCTCTGGAGCGGGCCCGGGCCCTCCTCGGGGAAGGGGCGAAGACGGCGGAAGCGCTCCTCGCCCGGATGGAAGAAGAAAAGCGCGCGCTCGAGGCCGAGCTCAGGGCGCTCGAGGCCGAGCGCAGGCGGGCCGAGCAAGCGCGGCGGGAGCTCGAGGCGCGCCTAGGGGCCATCGAGGCCGAGCGCGAGCGGATCCTCAAGGAGGCCCGCGCCGAGGCCGACCGGCTACTCCTTGAGGCCGAGCGGCAGATCAAGCGGGCCAAGGAGCGGGCGAGGAGCGAGACCGGCAAAAAGGACGCCCTCCGGCAGATCCTCGAGATGCGGCGATCGGTCCGCCCCGAGCGGCCGCGAAACCCCTACCCCGAGCTCCGGCCGGGGATGCGGGTCGAGGTCCCCGACTACCGGGCGAAGGGGAAGGTGCTCGAGCTCCGCGGAAGCACGGCGCTCGTGCAGATGGGCCCCCTCAAGGTCGAGGTCCCCGTGGAGCGCCTCAAGCCCCGGGACGAGGGCGCCCCCCGGCCCACCGAGGCGGTGGTGGTGAAGTCGGGCTTCGAGCCCGAGCTGAACCTCCGCGGCCTCACCCAGGCCGAAGCCCTGCTCGCCCTCGAGGAGTTCTTGACCGAGGCCTACGCCCTCAAAGAAACCCCCGTCCGCATCCTCCACGGCAAGGGCACCGGCGCCCTCCGCACCGCCGTCCGCCAGGCCCTAAAGCGCGACAAGCGCGTCGAACGCTTCCACGACGCGATGCCCTACGAGGGCGGGCACGGGGTGACGGTGGTGCACTTGAAGGTTTAAGGCTTCCCCAGATAGGCGGCGCGCTCCAAGTCGGCGCCATCCCGCTTGAGGGCTAACGCCTGTCCGACACGAAGGATGGACGAAAGAGGCCGTAGACCAGGAGCAACACCCCGGGCGCCGCGCTCGGGGCCTTGTGAACGGCCAAGCGCAGGACCTCGAAGTTGCCCGCATCAAGACTATCCCGCGCCCTTTTCCAAATACGCTAAAGCATGGTTTCAACGGGCTAAGAAGTCCCGTTCTTCTGTTTAAGGGCTGTATCGGGCAACAATAAGGTCCGCATGTTCTGCTCGTCTCCCCGTTCTTTCATGAGGACGTGCTTCTCCTTTGCTAGCCTGTCCCAGTCACCTTCGTAGTCTTCAGCTCCACGGATAAGGGAAGGATGGGTGGATGTCAGAATATAGCCGTCGAAAGTAATTCCCTGGAACTCGGGTTTCTTATTAAGCTTGGGAAGAATATCGGTGAATACCCCGATCTTGGGATTGTCCTTCAGGCTTTCATAGCCCATGCCGTGGGGTTCGACGAAGACCACCCGCCACTCACATTCATGCTCTACCCACAAGATGAAGTCAGGATAAAAGCCGGTCTTGTGATGGAAGCCGATGCCGCTCCGGGATGCGTTGCGCATCAGGTAAAGCCGCATATTCCTGTAGCCCTCATGGTCATGATGCGTTTTCCAAAAATCCCTTAGCGCCTTTACAAAGGCCACCTCACTTTCTTTCAAGGGTGTAGGGGTTATACGAACATACTTGTCAAGCCCTTTCGTGTAGGGCAGGGGTTGGTAAAGAAGCCGCAAAAGTTTCGGGTCGATGTAGAGCCGGGGGATGGGTGAAGGGGCCTCTTTGTACCAGAATGCCAGGTTTTTCTTAAGCTTTTCAATTTCCTCCTTGATTTTTTTCAGCTTTTCGTTTTCCTCCTTGGAACGGCTTCTCCGGGGGACTGTCACGGTGTAGGTGCTGGGGAGTTCCTCTTCTCTGAGGTGCCCTCTCTGCATGTTTCGGGTCTGGGCTTCGTTCAGTTTGGCGCGGTAGAGGCGGTCCACATATTTCTGGAGCACGGCCAGGGACGCCTTTTCGATGGCCTCGCGCCCTGCAAGGATTTCGCTTGTGGCTTTGAGCTCGTAATAATAACTTTTCTCCAGCACCTCCTTGCACTTATAGCCATTGAGCACTAGGTTCCGGTAACCACAGGCGACAGCATAGCGGCGTAGCTGGGCCATTAAGCGGGGCCAATCCAAGGCCTTAATCTCTTCTCGGCTTAGGTGCCTTGAAGCCCCGCCAGATATTTTTTCGACGTTGGGCCCCTGACCCACATAGACCACGGGGGCTAAGTCCACCACGGGTTTATAGGCTTTGTCTACTTCGAAAAGCACGGTTTCCTTGTCGAAGTCGAAGTCCTCGGGCAGCCTGGGAAGGGGAAGGCCCTCTTGGAAATGATGCTCAACGGGAAGCTTCATGGGCTCGCCGATGTCTTCCTCGTCAATGGCGCTCAGGAAGCTTTTCACGTAGTCGGCTTTGAGCCCCACGATATACAGGGTCTCCAGGGGTTCGAGCCAGCCCTCGCCGGAACGTTTAAGGGAATGATCGCGGCCCAAAAGGCGCACCCCCCGTCCAAAGAGCTGAATGATGAGCGGGCCCTGGTTCTTACCGATGTAAAGCAGCGCCATGGAAGATACCCGCCAGCTCGACCACCCCTCGGCGAACTTGCGGGCTCCAATAAGCAGGTTGACCGGGGACGTAGGTTCGTCGATGTCGGAAAACAGGCTTTTCGACTCGATGCCACCCCCATCAGTCTCCTTGGCAAGCAAGGGATCTTCCCCAATGGGGATGCCCTCCTTGTCCATCAGCTTTCTAAAGCCCGCCGTATCGCCAATGTTGATAAGGCCGAAATAGGTACCCTCCTGGGAGGCACTCAGGCGAAGCCCAATCTCTCCCGGGGTGGGGAGCTGGCGAAGCTCGAGCGCCCCCTGCCCTCCGAAGACGACCTCGCGTATGTCATCGTAGAGCGCATCGCCATCCTTGTCCTGGAGGTCCGTCAGGTAAGGCGCAAAGGGGTTGTAGCCTTGGCCCAGGAAGTCGCTATCGTAAATAGCGCGGTGAATGACTTCCTTCCCCCAAGCTTCACTTTCCAAGAAATTCCTCAAAAAACGCACCACTCGCCCCACGTCCGTAAGGGTTTTGGTGTCCTCCTCAACCGCCCCAAGCTTTTTTTGGGCTGTTCGCGTTACCGTCTGCCCCACGAAAACCCAAAGCGGCTTTTTCACATTGAAGGGGAGGAGGCGCTCCCTTTTCTGCTTAAAAAGGCGCATCTGCTTATAGAACAGGAGCAGCCCTCCCGCTAGGGCTCTGTCTTCGTAAATCTCCTGCAGGCCGGGATTCACGTTTAAAACCTTGAAGTCCTTGCCGTAGCCGTCGTAGTAGAAGTAGCGATATCGATAGTCGGCCAGGATGCGCTTGCCGTATTCCCGCTTTTGCTTCTCCCGATTGAGTACCTGGGCAAACGTGGCGCTGTATTCGATGAGCACGCCGTCCTCGGCCAGGGTTTCCCGTATCTTGCGCCAGGCGCTTTCGGCGTTCGCCGTTCCCTTGTGCCCTTCATCGGCCAGCACCATGTTCGCCTTGCCCAATCCGGGGTAATAAACGCCCTCGGCTGCACTCTCGTCCTTGGCGCGCGTGTCCCGAAGCTTGGGCATGTCCACCACCAGCACGGTGCCGGGGAACACGCTTTCGGGATGCTGTTTGACATCGACCAGGAACTTGGCATAGATGCCGCTTTTCAGAAGCTCCTCCCGGTGCTGCGCGGCAAGTCCCGCATTGGGGGCCAGCAAGATGAAGTGGTCGAGTTTCCCTTTGGGGGCTAAGGCCTTGGTGTCCATGCCGTGCTTCAAGTAAAACTCGATCTGCCAAACGTGCACGTGCAAAAGCAGGGTCTTTCCTGCGCCTGTGGCCATGTAGAAGGCGAGCCGTCGAAGATCATCCAGGGTAAACGGCTCGATGCCTTTCTCAAGTTCCCCTTCCCTTTGTTGCCTGCCCAGGAAGGCATTGAGGTCATCCACGTAGGCGCTGGCGTCCCGGGTCATCCGGTCGAAATGGTACTCGCTGGCCAGTAGAGCCAAGTATTGGAAGTACTTGAAGCTGGTAAAGTTTTTGCGAGCCTGGCCCAACCTCATTTCGTAGTCCCGTAGCCTGCGGTCGTAGTCATCAAGGCGGGAGGCCAAGTCATCCCGGGCCACATCCAGGGCCCTGTGGAAGAAGGCAGTATGGGAATCCGGTGAGGGCTTATCCTCCACCTTCTGCCAGTCCGAGAGGTCGGCCACGCTTCTGGCCCCCAGCTTGTCCAGGAAAAAGCGGTTGAGGGCCAGATAGGGCTCCAGACTCACCGGGGCCCCTCCATCATGGCCTCCCTGAGGGCGTCCTCCAGGGCCTCGAAGGCGGGGACAGGAGGGTCGTTGACAATGACGCGCCCACCAAGACCTTCTAGAAAGCTGCGGTCCTCATGGGGATTGAGGCCATGGGCATTTCTCACCACCACAGCCACGTCTTCCCCATTCTTCCGGGTCCTGAGGATGCGGTAGATACGCCCATTTGCCTTGATTTCCTCGTATCGGATGGGCTGGAGCCCAAGCCACAGGGAGGCAGTTTCCAGCCAATCGATGGACTGCTCCTCGAAGCCGTCCCGGGTACCCGCTTTCACACGGCGGATGCGGATGGCATCGGGGTCTTTCCATGTGTCCACCAGCTCCCCCTGAATGAAGGGGCGAAGCATGGTGGGGTTGCCATCGGTCATGGCATCGGCGAAATACTCAAGGAGATAGGGGTCCCTTTCCGGGAAGGCCTCATCAGGACGCTTCCGCCACTCCTCCTTCTGGCTCATTGCCATTATGGCCTCTTCCCTGTCTGAGGGCTCGGCAACCAGGTTATACAGGGCGTCTTCGTAGGACTCCAAGCGTAGGATTTTGACAAGGCGCGGGCTTCGCTCCATCCACTCGGGAAGCTCATCCCCATCCACATTGGGCTCTTCCTTGGGCTTACCGTCCTTCCATTGGGGGGCATACATCACCCTGGCGATCCGGGGTACAAGCACAGTGTCGAAGTAATCGCCCATCTCCACCAGGATGAACTTACGCCGCCCGCCGTCCTCGCGGTTCAGGTTAATGACAGCGTGGCCCGTGGTGCCGGAACCGGCGAAGTGGTCGAAGATGATACCCGCTTGACTGAAATAAGTCGTGGCTTGGACCAAGAACCGAACCAACCCCGTAGGTTTGGGATAGGCATACTTGGCTTCCCCAAAAAGATCTAGCAATTCTTTGAAAGCGTCTTCATAAGCAGCAATGTCTTTGGTAATCAGAGACGGCGGCCGCTTCGTTTTTTCCTCCTGTCCTGCGCGCAAAACGTTAGGTCGCATGTTTTTTGAAAGCCTGATAATACTTCCGGCAGACAGTTCTTTTTCCAAGGTTTCCTGCTTCCACTTAAAGCGAGCACGCATTCGGAAGGAATTTTGGATGATACCCCCTTTTACCGTTATTGGATCCAGCAAAACCACAGCCATTTCCCCTCCCCCGTAAGTCCCGGGCCTATAGATTCCATCTTCCAATGCTGCTTCAATTTTCTCAGCAGGGAAAAGCAATTCGCTTTCGGAGTTTGCCCGATTGATTAAGTACTGCCATTTGCCAGAGTATGCCTTCTCCCCATAAAGTGATCCTAATTTGCCCAAGTTCCGCGCACAGGCAAGCACATATTCAGTTAAATCACGGAAGGTTGGAGAGAGATGGCTACCTTTCTTTTTCTTCTCCCAGACGAAGGTTCCTATAGGTTCCCACAGATCTTCAGTTATTTTCCTCAAGTGGTGAACCTCGTTGTCGTCAATACTCACAAAAATCACCCCATCCTCCCGCATCAACTCCCTGGCCAGCCTCAAGCGTTCCTCCATCATTGAAAGCCAACTTGAATGGCGGTAGGCATCCTTGTAGATGAACTCATCGCTCCCCGTGTTGTAAGGCGGGTCAATATAGATAGTCTTCACCTTCTCCCGGTACCTGGGCTCCAGCGTCCTCAGAGCCCCGTAGTTTTCGCTGTGGATGAGCAGCCCATCGGTGATCCCATCCAGGGTTGCCCCTTCGTTTTCCCCCTGAAACTGTGCGGGCAGGGCCTGGATAAGCCTGCGCACGAACTCGCGGGGAAAGTGACTGGTGTGGAGCGGCAGGCTCGGATGGGTGGCCAACGTTTTCTTGTCTGAAACCTCAAGACCCATCCAGTCCCGCCATTCCTTGACCTGCTCCCCGTTGGCCAGGATTTCATCCCACAGGTCTTCCGGCACAAAGCGCATGGGAACCAGGTAATCGGTCTGGTACACCAGACGCTTTTTCTCAAAGAGCTGGGCTTGGAGCATTTCCAGCTGATGAAGGAAGTCGGCCAGGTCCAAGGCCATGCTTCGGAAAGCCTTGAGGACGGCCACCCTGCGCTTGAGGGCGGTTTCGCTTTGCACGTCAGCCCAGTGCAAGGCCTTGGACTTGATGAAGTAGTCGAGCTCGCGCTCCAAGAAATCCTTGAGGTAAAGATGGATGAAGAAATCCTTTTTCCCCATCGCAGCGAAGCGCTTCATGTGCTTGAGGAGCAGGTTCTTGTCAAGAGCCTGCTTGATCTCGGGGTCCGGGATCGCCTCCAGAATAGCCTCAAGGCTCTCCTCAAACACATCGCCTTGCTTGTTGGGCCCTTCCTTGTCCTTGATTTTGTAATCGAAGGGGATAATAATGGTCCGGCCCTCCACCTCCACCTTCTCGGGCTTGGGATAGAAGAAGCGCGTGACCTTATTGTTTCCGCTGACCTCATCCACTTCATCGAGGACGAAGCGCACCTGAAAGGCTTTGGATAACAAGCCGAGGCTGTCCACATGGAAGCTGTAATTCTTGAGCACAGTGTCGCTTTTGATGTAGTGCATCCCCCGGGTGGCCCAGTGGAAATAGATCTCCTGCCCCCCATAGGGAATACCGGGGAAGTCCTCCTTGTTGGGAGCCATACCGGTCTCATAGGACTCCAGGGCGTATTCATCCCTGACAAAGCGCGACTGGGGGATGAAGTCACCCTCGTCGTAGTAGCGGCTGAAGAAGTCATGGAGGAGCAGCAGGACGTCGTTGACCTGGGCCTCGGTCAGCTCATGTTTATGAAGGTCCTTTTCCAAGCTCCGGATGGTCTGGATGAGGTCGGCCACTTCGCCGCCTCCCAAGGTCTCAAGGGCGGCTTGCGCTTCCTCCGTGAGATGGCCCTTGGCATCCAGCAACTTGGGCGCTTTTCTTTTGAGCTCCGCCCTGGCCTGTTCGAGGCGCCTTTCAAGCTCCTCGCGAGAGGCTGTCTCTACCCCTTCCAGGTAAACGGCCAACCTGGAGGGGAGTTCATCCCCGAAGTAGCGCTCGATGGCCTTCCTGCGCTGGTTGAGGACGCGGTAGATACCAAAATCCAGGTCGGCAAGCTCCGCCTGGAGAAGCTCGTTCATCAACTCTTTGAATCTCTTGTAGCCGGCTAACTTCTTCAGGTCCTCAGAATCCATTGCGTTCCCCCTGGGTAAGCATGCATGAGCATACCATCACCCCATGCGCTAGAGGCGGGAGCAGAATAGCCTCTTGCCACTATTCCAAGGCGGTTTAAATCAACTTACATGGCCCCCGCACGGAATATGAGTCCTAACGATTTAGCGGCTCCTGAGCGTCTGTTCCCTGTATTGTTGTGAAACCGGGCCTATGAAGGAAGTTCATCTTGTTCAACCCTGGCGTCCCGACCCGGCTCCTGCGGGCCAGCGGGTGGTGGCTCCCAACCCCCGGGCGGCCCGGCGGGTGGGGGCGCCCTTCGTCAGCCTGGAGGTCCTCGCCCGCCGGGCCCTGCCTCCGGAGCTCGGGGTGGCCCCGCCGCTGGTCCTCTCCCAGGCCCACCGGGCGGTCCTGGCCGGGCGGGGGAGCCGGGACCCTGCAGGCGAGGCTCGCGCCACCTCCGACGCGGTGGCCGCGCTCCTTCGTTCGGGGGCGGAGCTTAAGGCGTTGGCTCGGCTTGGCGGTCGGTTGGGTGAGCGGGCAGAGGAGGCCCTGGCCCTCTCCGAGCGGCTCGCGGAGGTGGGGCTCGTTCATCCAGCGGCCGTCCTGCACGAGGCGGCTCGCTGGGTCCGCCAGGAGCCCCTCTATGTGTTCGGCTACCCCCACCTCGGCTTCGACCAACGTGCGTTCCTTGAGCGGGCGGCCGGGGAGGGGAGCGTCCTCGTGCTTCCCGACCCCGGCGCCCCCTTTGCCGCGCCCGCCCAGGACGCGGCGGAGGCCCTCGAGCGCGCGGGCTGGCGCGTCGAGCGCGTGCGGAGCAAGGTCGCCACCCCGGGGGAGCGGGCCGCCCGCCGGTTTGCGGGGGAACAGGAAGAAGCGCAGGTCGAGGTCCTGGCCCTCCCCGACCCCGAGGCCGAGGTCCGGGCGGTCCTCGCCCAGGTCAAGGCACTCCTGCTCGAGGGCGTGCCTAGCCACCGCATCGCCCTGGTGACCCGCGACGACGCTGCCATAGGCCCTCTGGCCCTCGCCGTGGCCTGGGAGTACGGCGTCCCCCTTCGGGCGCTCTACGCCGTC
>JALVVO010000087.1 GCA_027023345.1 Thermaceae bacterium | reverse complement strand
GGCGGCCCCCAGGCCCCCCTCGGCCTGCTCGCCGCCCTGGTCCAGGAGGCGGTGGCGGCGGCGATCGTGCGGGGGGCTAGAGGCGGCGAAGGAGCTCCTCGGGACCGCTGATCCGGGCCCTCCGCGCGGCCTCCGAGACCTGCTCGAGCTCGACCACGACCGCCCCCGGAAAGTCCTCCGGCCGACCCCACTCGACGGCGGCGAGCCGGGCCTCCTCGACCTCCTCGAAGAGGCCGAGCTCCTCGGCGCGGGCGGGGTCCTCGAGGCGGTAGAGGTCGGCGTGGAGGATCGGCCCCTCGGGGGTCGGGTAGACGTGGAGCAGGGTGTAGGTGGGGCTGGTCACCCGGCCGCCAAACCCGAGGGCCCGGGCGAGGTGGCGCACGAGGGTGGTCTTCCCGGCCCCGAGCGGCCCCCGCAACACCACCACCGTCCCCGGGGGCAGGGCGCGGGCCAGCCGGGCGGCGAAGCGGGCGGTGGCGGTCTCGTCGGGAAGCTCGAGGACGCGCTCCACGGCTAGCCGATCGCTTCCTTTAGGGTCTGGATCAGCCGCGAGAGCAGGGGCTTCTCGGCCAGGAGCACGAGGTCGCCGTCGGGGAGGAAGGCGACGAGAAAGACGTGCTCGGGGAGGTAGAGGGTGGCGAGCCGGGCGGGGCCGGCGGCCCGGACCTCGTCCTTGAAAGCCCGGACCAGCGCCGGGTCCACCGGCGGCTCCCCCTCGACCGCCTCCCCGAGGAAGGCGGCGGCCAGCACCCCCCGGCGGCGGAAGGGGGCGAGGCGATCGGCCTTCGGCTCGGGCTCCCGGGCCTCTTCGAAGACGCCGAGCAACGCTTCCAGCTGCTCGCCCCCGAGCTCGCTCGCGAGCTCCCGGGCGGCCCGGTACTCCTCGGCGAGCTGCTCGAGCAACGGCTCGGCCTCGGCGAGCGCCCGAGCAAGCTCCAAGAGCCCCTCGGTGCCGAGGCGGTCCAGCCGGGCGAAGCCCTGCTCCAAGAACCCCATCATCGCCCCCAGCCGGCTCCGGGTCTCGCCGGTCATCCCCTTGTAGCGGGCGAAGCCCTCGGCGAGGCGGGCGTAGCGGTCGGCGAGGCTCTTGCGGAAGGCCTCGCGCCGTCCCGCCAGCGCCCGGAGCTCGGCCTCCAGGGCCTCGAAGTCGGGGCGCTCCTCGGCGAGCCGCTCCTCGACCTCGGCGAGCCGGGCCAGGAAGGCCTCGCCCCCGAGCCCCAGGTAGCGCTCGGCCTCGGAGCGCAGCCGGGCGAGCCGGGCCCGGGCCCTGCGCCGCTCGGCGGCCACCCCCTCCTCGACCTGGGCGGCGAGGGCGGAAAGCGACGGCACCCGGCCCCTTTCCAGCTCGACCTCGGCCTCGGCGAGGGCGGGGAGCTCGAGCCCGAAGCGCTCGGCCCGGAGCTTGAGGCGTTCGAGCTCCCGGGCGGCGCGGGCCCGGACCTCGGCCTCGAGCCGGTCCACCGCCTCCTCGGCCTCGTCGAGGTCGCCGGCGGCGAGGGCAGCCTCGGCGGCGGCCCGGGTCTCGGCCAGCTCGGGGAGCTCGGGGAGCGCCCGGAGCCGGGCGGCGAGGGCGTCGGCCCGGTCGGAGAGCGCCGCCGGCAGCCGGCTCTTGAGCTCCTGGTAGAGGGCCTCCTCGACCTCGCCGGCCTCGGCCTGGGCGAAGAGCCGCTCCAGGTCCTCGGCGAGGCGCGGGTAGCGGGCGGGGTCGAGCCGGGAGCGGGCCTCCTCGGCGAAGGCCCGGGCCTCCTCGGCCAGGCGGCGGGCCTTGGCCTCGGCCTCCTTGCGGGCCTGGGCCCGGCGCAGGTGGGCCTCGGCGGCGCGCTCGAGCTCGGAGAGCCCCTCGGGAACCACCCCCTTCTTGAGGGCCTCCTCCACCGCCGAGAGCTGGGCCCAGAGCCCCGCCGCCGGCTCGCCCAGGGCCTCGGCCTCGCGGAGCTTTTCCGCCACCCACTCGAACCGCGCCCGGGCCTCGGCGAGCATCTCCTCCTCGGCGGCCCGGAGCTCGGCCTCGAAGGCGGCGAGCTCCTCGCCCAGCACCTCCCCCTCCTCGTGCCGCTTGAGGAGCGTCTGGTAGCGCTCGCCCCAGGGGGCGCGGGCGAGCACCGCCTCGTGCCGCTCGCCGAGGGTCCTCAGCTTGTGGCCCTCCTCGATCCGCTCGATCTCGCGGATCTTGTCCTGCTGCTCGGGGGGGAGGAGGTCGAGGTCGAGCTCGAGGGGCTCCTCCTCCTCGATCATCACGAGCAGCCCCTCCTCGGTGGCGGGCTCGACCACCGAGGACTCGACCAGCTTCAAGAGCTCGCTGGCGAGCTCCCGGGCGCGCTCGAGCTCGGCCCCGGCGAGGATCCGCTCCTCCTGGGCGGCCTTGACCTGCTCGATCAGCGAGGCGAGGCGCTTGACCTTGCGCCCCCCCACCTTCTTGACCCGCTGGTAGAAGCCCTCGAGCTCGGCGATGGCCCGGGCCTGCTGGACGAGCCGGCTCTCGAGCTTTTCCTCGAGCGCCTCCACCACCGCCCGGGCCTCGGCGGCGGCCTCCGGGTCCCACTCCGCCCGGAGCCCCCCGACCAGCCGGCGGAGCCTCTGCACCTCGGGCCAGTCGATGTAGAGGCTGAAGGCCTTGAGGGCGCGCTCCAGCTCGGCGAGCCCCCCCTCCTCCTCACCGCCGCCGACCAGCCGGGAGAGCAGCGCCTCCACCTTGGCCCGGGCCTCGGCCGCCGGCATCCGCCGCGCGAGCTCGGGGTAGACGACCCGCTTCAGGATCCGCTCGAGGTCGGCTGCGTCCAGGGCCTCGGGCGGCTTTCCCGCCCGGCGCAGGGCCTCCTCGAGCAGCGGCTCGGTCCGCTCCTTCAAAAGCGGCCTCAAGGCCTCGGCCAGCGCGGCGTAGCGACTCATTGCCCCATCATAGCCGGCGTGGCGGCGCGGGCTCGGGCAGGAGGAACCCCACGCTCACCACGAAGCGGATGGCGTCGTCCACCCCGATCGCGAGGGGGATGAGCTCCTCCTCCGGCACCACCAGCAAGAACCCCGAGGCCGGCACCGGGCTGGTGGGGACCACCACCACCACGTGCCCCTCGGGCAGGGGCGGCAGCCGACCGGCCACCGGCTGGACCACGAAGCAGAGCGCGTAGGTGCCGCGCCGGGGGTACTCGATCAGGGCGGCGCGGGAAAACTGCAGCTCGCTCCGCCCGAAGAGGCCGGCGGTGATCTGCTTGACCGCCCGGTAGATGTCGCCCACCAGGGGCACCAGCACGAAGGCGCGCTCGAGCGCCTCCACCGTCCGCCGCCCCACCC
>JALVVO010000086.1 GCA_027023345.1 Thermaceae bacterium | reverse complement strand
CGGGGCCCCGGAGGCGGCGATCCGGGCGGCGGAGGCCCTCGGCCGGGAGGGGGGTCGGGCCCGGGTCGCGGGGCAGCAGGCGGGGCTCTTCCTCGGCCCCGCGCTCGTCTTCTACAAGGCGCGGGACCTGCTCGCGGGGGCCGGCACCCCGGTCTTCTGGGTGGCGAGCCAGGACCACGACGTGGCCGAGGTTCGCCAAAGCCTCTGGATCGGGCCCGGCGACCGGCTGCTCCGCTTTGCTCTGCCGCTACCCGAGGGGCCGCCGGTGGGACGGATCCCTTTCGCGCCCTACGAGGGGGCGGTGGCCCGGGCCCTTTTGGCGGTGGCCCGGGAACCGGGGTGGGCGCGGGCCTTCCTCGACGCCCTGGCGGGCTCGGAAAGCTACTCCGAGGCCTTCGCCCGGGGGCTCCTCCTCTTCTTCGGCGAACGGGGGCTCTTGCCCTTCGACCCGCTCGCTCCCGAGCTGGCCCCGCTCTTTCGCGAGGGGCTCTTGGAGGAGATCGCCGACCCCCGGGCCTCGGTGGAGGCGCTCGAGGCCGGGCGCCGGGAGCTCAGGGCCCGGGGGGTCCGGCCGGTGCTCGGCACCCCCAAGGGGGCGACGCTCCTCTTCCTCGAGGGGGAGGACGGCGTGCGCCGCCGGCTCTTCTTCGAGGCCGGGTGGTTTCGCGACGGCGTCCGCCGCTACCGCCCGGAGGACCTGCGCGCGATCCTCGACGCCGACCCCGGTCGGATCACCCCCTCGGCCGCGCTCCGGCCGGTGCTCCAGGACCGGGTGCTGCCCACGGTGGGCCTCTGGGTGGGGCCCGGGGAGCTCGCCTACGTTGCCGAGCTCCCCCCGCTCTACCGCCGACACGGGCTCCGGCCTCCGGCAGTGCTCCTCCGGACCCGGGCGCTCGTGCTCGAGCCGCGGGTGCGGCGGCTCCTCGAGCGCTTCGGGCTCGAGCCCTGGGCCTTCGCCGAGGCGCCCGAGCCCGCCTTCCGGGAGCGCCTCGCGCGGGCGGCGCTGGCCTCGGCTCGGGCTTCGCGCGCCCTGGTCGCGGGGGAGGCCGCCTTCGAGGAGGCCGCCCGCGCCCTCGCCGAGGTCGACCCCACCCTGGTCCCCGCCCTGGCCCGGGCCCGGGGGCGGATGCGGGGGGAGCTCGAGCGGCTCGCCGGCAAGGTGGCCCGGGCCCGCCTGCGCCGCGAGGCCGATCTCCGCCGGCAGTTCGCGCTGCTTAGGACCCACCTCGCCCCCGGCGGCCGGCTGCAGGAGCTCGCCCTGCCCTACCTCTACTTCGTCCTCGGCTACGGGGACGAGGCCCTCTCCGCGCTCTTCGAGCTGACCCCCGGCGACCGCCGGGTGATCGCCCTCGGCGGGTAGACTGGAGCCCGCATGGAGGCCCTGCTCGAGCCCTTGAACGACGAACAGCGCGCGGTGGTGCTCCACGACCGGGGGCCGGCGCTGGTGGTGGCCGGGGCCGGTTCCGGCAAGACCCGGACGGTGGTCCACCGCATCGCCTACCTGATCGCCGAGCGCGGGGTGCACCCGGCCGAGATCCTGGCGGTTACCTTCACCAACAAGGCCGCTGGCGAGCTCAAGTCCCGCCTCGCGGACCTCGTGGGCCCGCGCGCCGGCGACCTCTGGACCGCGACCTTCCACTCCGCCGCCCTGCGCGTGCTCCGGGTCTACGGCGAGCGGATCGGCCTCGCCCCCGGCTTTCCCGTCTACGACGAGGACGATCAGCTCCAGGTGATCAAGGAGGTGCTGGCCGGGTTGGGGCTCGAGGCCCGCCCGGCGGCGGTGCGGGGCTGGATCGACCGGGTCAAGTCGCGCTCGGCGGGCGGCGGCTTCGAGGCCGCCCTCGCCGAACTCCCCGACTGGGTGGCGGGGATCGGGCCGGAGGCCTTCGCCGAGGTCTTCGCCGCCTACCAAGCCCGCATGCGGGCGCTCGGGGCGGTGGACTTCTCCGACCTCCTGCTCCGGGCGATCGAGCTCTTCGAGGCGCACCCCGAGGTGCTCGCGCGGGTGCAGGCCCGGGCCCGGTACATCCACGTCGACGAGTACCAGGACACGAACCCCGCCCAGTACCGCCTGACCAAGCTCCTCGCCGGCGAGGAGGCGAACCTAGTGGCGGTGGGCGACCCCGACCAGTCAATCTACGGCTTCAGGAGCGCTGACCTCAGGAACATCCTCCGCTTTGCCGAGGACTTCCCCGGGGCGAAGGTCTACAAGCTCGAGACCAACTACCGCTCCACCGAGTCGATCCTGCGGGTCGCCAACGCGGTGATCGAGCGGAACGAGGCCCGGCTCGAGAAGACCCTGCGCCCGGCCCGCGCCGGGGGGGAGCCGGTGCTCCGCTACGCCGCCTACGACCACCGCGACGAGGCCGCCTTCGTGGCCCGCGAGGCGCGGCGGCTGCTCGCCCGCTACCGCCCCTCCGAGATCGCCGTCCTCTACCGCACCAACGCCCAGTCCCGGGTGCTCGAGGAGGCCTTCCGCCGCGAGGGGGTGGCCCACCGGGTGGTGGGCGGCACCGCCTTCTTCGCCCGCCGCGAGGTCAAGGACCTCCTGGCCTACGCCCGCGCCGCCGTCCTTCCCGGGGACGACCTCGCCCTCCTCCGGATCCTGAACACCCCGCCCCGGGGGATCGGGGCGAAAAGCGTCGAGCGCCTGCGGGAGCTGGCCGGGCGCGAGGGGATCCCGTTCGTCGCCGCGCTCAGGCGCGCCGGGGAGGTGCTTCCAGCCCGGCAGGCGGAGGCGGTCGGGGGCTTCCTCCGCCTGCTCGAGGGGCTCGCTGAGCTGGCGGCGGCGGGCGGCCCCCGGGCCTTCTTCGAGGAGGTCTTGGCCGCCACCCGCTACCGAGAGCACCTGCTCGCCGAGCCCGGCGGAGAAGAGCGGCTCGAGAACGTCGAGGAGCTCCTCCGCGCCGCCGGCGAGTGGGAGGAGGAGAAGGGCGGCGACCTCGCCGCCTTCCTCGACGAGGTCGCCCTCACCGCCCGGGCCGAGGAACCGGGAAACGGCGAGGGGGACGCGGTGAGCCTCATGACCCTCCACAATGCCAAGGGGCTGGAGTTCAAGGTGGTCTTCCTGGTGGGGGTGGAGGAGGGGCTCCTGCCCCACCGCTCGAGCACCGGCCTCGAGGAGCTCGAGGAGGAGCGAAGGCTCTTCTACGTGGGCATCACCCGGGCGATGGAGCGGCTCTACCTCACCCACGCGAGCGAGCGCGAGCTCTACGGGCGCCGGGAGCGGGTGGAGCCGAGCCGCTTCCTCGAGGACGTCCCCGAGGGGCTCTTGCGCCCGGTCACGGCCTACGGCG
>JALVVO010000085.1 GCA_027023345.1 Thermaceae bacterium | reverse complement strand
CTTCGAGGCCGGCCGCAAGGGGCCGCTCGCCCAGGTGGCCGCGAACGCCGCCGACGAGGTGGCGGTGGAGGCCTTCCTTTCGGGTAGGATTTCCTTCACCAAGATCCCCGAGCTGCTCGCTCGGGTGGTCGCCGAGGCCCCGAGCGGGCCGCTCGACTGGGAGCGAATCTACGCCACCGACGCTTGGGCGCGCGAGCGCGCGAAGGAGCTTCTATGAGCCTCTTTTGGTTCGTCGTCATCATCGGAGTCTCGATCTTCGTGCACGAGCTTGGGCACTACCTGGCGGCCCGGCTCCAGGGGGTCGGGGTTCCGGTCTTCTCGGTGGGGTTCGGCCCCCCGCTCTTCCGCTTCCGCGCCGGCGGCACCGAGTGGCGGATCGCCCTCATCCCCCTTGGGGGCTTCGCCCTCGTCGAGGGGATGGCCGAGGAACCGGGCGAGCCGCCGAAGGGCTACGCGCGCCTGCCCTTCCTCGGAAAGGCCCTCGTGCTCCTCGGCGGGGTGGCGATGAACCTGGTCCTCGCATGGGCGCTCCTCGCCTACGTCTTCCAGGCCGAAGGGCTGCCCCGCCCGGTGAACACCGAGGCCCAGATCCTCGAGGTGCTCCCCGGGAGCCTGGCCGAACGGGCGGGGCTCAAGCCCGGCGACGTAGTGGTGGCGATCGACGGGAAGCCCCTTCGGCACTACACCGACCTCGGCCGGATCAAGGAGCGCCCCGGGGTCCATCGCCTCGCCGTGCGCCGGGACGACCGGACCCTCACGATCGAGCTCGTCTGGGACCCCAAGGAAGGGCGGATCGGGGTCCGCTACGGCCCGCGGATCGAGCTCGTTCGGCTCCCCTTCTGGAAGGGCTTCGTGGAGGCCGCCGCCTTCTCCCTGCGGCTCGTCCCCATGATGGCGAAGAGCTTCGTGGTGGGGATCGTGGGCGTGCTCGTCGGTCGCCCCCCCGCCGACCTCGTCGGCCCGGTGGGAATCGTGTCCCTCGCCGGCGAGGCCGCCCGCCAGGGCTGGGTGGCGCTCGCCCAGCTGGCGGCGACGATCAACCTCTCGCTCGCGGTCTTCAACCTCCTGCCGATCCCCGGGCTCGACGGCGGGCGCCTTTTCCTCCTCGTGCTGCGCGGGGTGCTGGGCCGCAGGTTCTCCCCGGAGAAGGAGGCGCTCATCAACCTCGTGGGCCTGGCCTTCGTCCTCTTGCTCCTCGTGCTCATCACCTTCCGTGACCTGGCCCGGCTGGCGGGGGGAGGCTAGTGGCCGAGGCCACGGTGCTGATCCCCGCCTACAACGAGGAGGCCTCGGTCGCCGAGGTGGTCCGAGCGGCGCGAAAAGCGGGCTTCCCCGCGGTGGTGGCCGACGACGGCTCCACCGACGCCACCGCCCAAAGGGCCGCCGAGGCCGGCGCCCAGGTGGTGCGGCTCGCCGAGAACCGGGGAAAGGGCGGGGCCTACGCCGCCGGATTAAAGCTCGTCGAGACCCCCTTCGTGATCCTCCTCGACGCCGACCTCGTAGGGCTTACCCCCGAGCACATCCACGCCCTCCTCGCGCCGGTCAAGAACGGCGAGGCCGAGATGAGCGTGGGGGTCTTCCGGGGCGGGCGGCTCCTCACCGACCTGGGCAACCGCCTCACCCCCTTCCTCTCGGGGCAGCGGGCGCTCCCCACCCGGCTCCTTCGCGAGGTCCCCGGGCTCGAAAGCGCCCGCTACGACGTCGAGCTCCTCCTCACCCGCACCGCCAAGGAACGGGGCTGGCGGGTCCGGTACCTGCCCCTCGTGGGCCTCTCGCAGGTGATGAAGGAGGAAAAGCGCGGGTTCCTCGCCGGGTTCGCCCACCGGCTCCGCATGTACCTCGAGGTCCTGCGCTACGCGGCTAGCGGACGAACTCGACGAGGTCGATGACCCCGCCGTCGGCGGTGGCGTAGCGCACCACCCCGACCCCGGGCACGAAGTAGAGGTCCACCACGCTCTCGGCCCCGCCCTCGGCCCGGAGCCGCGTCTGGATGCGGAAGGCGTTGAAGCGGCCGGCGGGAACCCGCACCCCGGCGACGCCGAGGACCTCCGCGCTGAGCTTGAGGGTCTGCCCCCGGAGCCGGGTGGTCTGGCCCCAGGTGAGCCCCTTCTTGAGGGGCGGCGGGGGGTAGAGCAAAAGCGGCGGCTCGTAGACCAGGGTCTCGCCGCCGGAGTTCACCGCGAATACCCAGACCCCGTCGTCGCGGAAGGCGAGGGCCTCGGTCATGCGGGCGCCGTCGGAGTAGCGGTGCTCGAGCATCCAGACCTCGGCCCCGGCCATCGCCCGGACCTCGACGAACTTCTGCACCTCGCCGCTGGTGTAGCGCCAGGTCATGCCCAGGGCGTGGGGGTAGTAGTCGGGGGGCGCGGCCAGACTCAAGCCAAGCAAGAGGGCAACGGCGAGCAGGCGCCTCATCCCTCCCCCAGCTCCTTCCCCCGCCGGGTGGCCTCCTCCACCGCCTCGATCAGGGCGGCGCGAAAGCCCCGGCCCTCGATCGCGGCCAGCCCGTAGATGGTGGTGCCGCCGGGGCTCGCCACCTCGTCCTTGAGGGCGGCGGGGTGCTTATGCTCCAACAGGAGCCCGGTGGCGACCAGCACCTCGGCGGCGAACCGCAGCGCCTCGCTCCGGGGAATCCCCATCTTGACCCCGCCGTCGGCGAGGGCCTCGGCGACGAGCGCGAGGTAGGCGGGGGCGGAGGCGCTCATGGCGGTGAAGGCGTCGAAGAGCTCCTCCGACAAAGGATAGACCGTCCCCACGGTGGCGAAGAGCCGCTCGGCGAAGGCGAAGTCCCCGGCCTCCCGGGCCTCGGGCAGGGCGGTGAGGACGGTAGTGCTTCGCTTGATGGTGGCGGCGAGGTTGGGCATCGCCCGCACCACCCGCCGGTTCCCGAGCCGCTCGGCGAGGACCCGGGTCGAGACCCCGGCCATGATTGAGAGGTAGCCGGTGTCGGCGTGGGCGATCCGGGGAGCGAGGGCGGGGAAGTCCTGGGGCTTGACCGCGATCAGGACCCGCTCGGCCTCGACGAGGGCTGATAGGTCCAGAGGGCGGACCCCGTAGCGGGCGGCCTTCCTCTCGGTGAGCTCTGGGCTCGCGTCGAGCACGCCGACCTCCTCGGGGGGAAGCAGCCCGGCGTCGAGGACGCCCTCGAGGATGCTCGAGCCCATCTTCCCGAGGCCCACGATCGCGAGCTTCATGAGGCCGAGTCTAGCACGAAGCGAACCCGGTCCCCGGGGGCGAGCTGCGCCGCCCGGGGGAGGTCCCGGGGGTCGAGGACGGCGGGCTTCGCGTACCCTCCCAGGGTGCCGCGGTCGG
>JALVVO010000084.1 GCA_027023345.1 Thermaceae bacterium | reverse complement strand
GAGAAATTCCGAACCTCCACCACGCCGACCTGGCGCCCCCGCATCAGCCGCCGCAGGATGCCGAGCACCCCGAGCCGGCCAAACCGGCCGGCGACGATTGCCTCCAGCCGGCCGTCGGCGGGGTCGGCCATGGGGGCGATGGGGAAGCCGCCGCCGTAGGTGGGGCCGTTCATCACCGCGGCGAGGAGCGCGGGGCCCCGGTAGACCGGGGTGCCCTCGGCGAGGAGCTCGAGCTCGGGCAAGACGAGGCTTCGAAGCTCGGCGAAGATGCCGTAGAGGTAGCGGGGCATGCCCACGAGGAACCGGGGCGCCGAAAGCGCCCGCCTCGCCACCCCGGCGTCGAAGCCAAGCCCCAGCGAGGCGCCGAAGGGCTCGCCGTTCACGAGCCCCAGGTCCACCCGCCGCGCCGGGGCCGAAAGCGCCCTGTTTAGGGCCTCTTCGGGGGCGAGCCGGTGCACCCCGAGCATGCGGGCGAAGTCGTTCCCGCTCCCCACCGGCACCACCCCGAGGGCCTGGTCGGGCCGGAGGCCCTTCAAGACCTCGTGCACCGTGCCGTCGCCCCCCACCGCCACCACCCGTTCCTCCGGGGCCTCGCGCACGAGCCGGACGGCGTGGCCGGGCCCCTCGGTGTAGGCCACCCGGACCCGGCCGCGAAACGCCTCGAGCAACCGGGGGGCGAGCCGGCCCACCCGCCCGCGGCCGGCGGCGGGGTTGACGACGACGAGCGGCATCGGCGGTATTTTACCGGCGTGGGGCTCCTCGGCCGCTTCCTCGAAGGCGCGCCGGCGTCCACCCGGATGCTCCTCACCCGGGCGGGGCCGGTGGAAAACCCCGGCGTGCTCTACAGCCACCCCGGCCTTCCCCTCTCCGAGGAGGGGAGGCGGGCGATCCTCGCTCTCCTGCCGGCGCTCCGCGAGGCCGGCGTGCGGGCGGTCTACGCCGCCGACTCCCTGGCCGAGGCCGAGGCGGGAAGGACGCTCGCCGAGGAGCTCGGCGTCCCCTTCGAGACCCACCCCGCCCTCCGGGAGCGGAGCTGGGGGGCCTGGGAGGGGCTTCCCTTCGAGGAGGTGCGGCGCCGCTGGCCCAAGGAGGTGGCCGCCTGGGCCTGGGACGAGGCGGGCTTCGCGCCCCCCGGCGGGGAGAGCGTGCGGGCGGTCTTCGCCCGGAGCCAGCCCGTCCTAAGGGAGCTCCTTTCCCGGCACCGGGGCGAGGCCTTCTTGGTGGTGGGCAACTGCACCGTAAACCGCGCCGCGCTCGCCCTCGCCCTCCCCTTCCTGCCCCCCGAGGAGGGGCTCAGGATCGAGCAGGACTACGCCAAGCTCACCGAGCTCCGCTTCTACGGCGAGGACGGGGTCCTCGGCTACGCCAACCGCTAGGGCGCGTACAATGGGGTTGATGGCCGGAACCCGCCCCCTCGACCCCGGCGACCTGCCGGCGCTGGCCCGGCTCCTCCACTGGATGGACGAGGACCCCGCCCGCCGGGTCCTCGCGCCCGAGGGCCGGAGCCCGGAGGAGCTCGCCTTCGAGGTCGAGGAGGGCTGGGTGCTCGAGGACGCCGGCGAGCTCCTCGGCTACGTGGGACTCGTGCCCTTCTGGCGGGGGGCTGCGCTCGAGGGCCCGGTGGCGCGGGTCCACCCCGCCCCCCTGATCGAGGCCGCCCTCGCCGCCGCCCGGGCCAAGGGCGTGCCCACCGTCTACGCCTTCCCCACCGAGGAGAACGAGGCGCTGAGGCTCGCCCTCGAGGCCGCCGGCTTCGGCCCGGTGCACACCACCCACTTCTACGAGACCGAGCCCAAAGAGCTCGGGTTTCTGCCCCCCGAGGGGGTGCGGATCGAGGAGGTCCACGCCCTCGACCCCGAGGCCTACCGCCGGCTCTACCGGGCCGCCGACGAGGGCTGGAGCCTGCGGCTCGCCTGGAACGACCTCGAGCTCCTCGAGCACTTCGCCGAGCCGGAAAACCGCCTCTTCTTCGCCTACGAAGGGGCGGAGCCGGTGGGAATGGTGGAGCTCGAGCTCACCCCCGAGGGCGCCGAGGTCGCCTACCTCGGCGTCGTCCCCGAGGCCCGGGGTCGGGGCATCGGCCAGGCGCTCCTCGCCGCCGCCCTCCGCGAGGCGGCCGCCGCCGGCGCGCCTGTAGTCCGGGTGCGGGCCCACGACCACGAGAAGGAGGCCCGCCGCCTCTACGAACGGCTGGGGTTTAGGCCCCTCGAGGCCGTCGTGACCTACGCCAAAGAGCTAGCCCGATAAGGAGCAAAAGAAGCACCCCCGCCCGCTCGGGGTACCAGATCCGGTAGACGACCTCGACCTCGAAGGGATCCCCGAGCCTCCCTTCCCAGACGAGGACCCGCCCCTCCCGCCGGTCGGCGTTCGTCCTGAGCGGGAAAAAGGGCGCCTCGACCACGAAGCGAAAGGGGGCGGCGGCGAGGAAGGGGGGAAGGCCCGCGGCCGCGAGCGGCACGAACCGCCCGGCGAGGCGGTAGTCCTCGAAGAGGACGAAGCTCGTGCGGCTGAGCACGACGCCGCTCGGGTCCCGGTAGGCGAACCGCCCGGGGAGCCAGCCCGAGAGCCGGTCCCAGCCCGGCGCCTTGAGCGGCCGGTCGGCCCGGAGGTCCCCCGGCGAGGCCCGGACCGCGAAGCCCTGGGCGGCGAGCTGCGGAACGAGCCCCTCGACCAGCGCCGGATCGCCCTTGACCCGAAGCACAAGCACCATCGCCCCGTCCGGCCGCCAGACCAGCCGGGCCTCGCTCTCGACGCAGGCCGAGAGCAAGAGGGGAAGCAGCAACAGCGGCCAAAACCGCACAAAGAAAGCCTACCCGGTAGATTGAGGGGGTGCGAAGCCTGGAGGCGCTCTCCGCGTGGCAGGCCGCCGTCCCCGGGCCGGAGGCGCTTTGGTACGCCCTTACCCTCCTTGGCGCGGGCCTCCCCTACTTCGTCCTCGCCCTCTACCTGGCCCTGGCCCGGGGCCGGCCCGAGCTCGGCTTCGCCCTCGCGGCGGGCTGGGCCGCGGTACGGGCATTGAAGGCGGCCTTCGGCCTGCCCCGCCCCTTCGAGCTCGACCCCGGGCTCGCCTACCCGCCGGCCCTCGCCGGCGCGAGCAGCCCCAGCTTCCCGAGCGGCCACGCCGCGCTCGCCGCGCTCTTCGCCCTCTTCCTCGCCCGGGGCGGGCCCCCCTGGGGCTACCTGCTCGCCCTCTTTTGGGCGCTTTTGGTGGGGCTCTCCCGCGTCGAGCTCGGGGTCCACTATCCCGGCGACGTCCTCGCCGGCTGGGCGCTCGGGTCCGCGCTCGCCTTCCTCCTCCCGAAGAGGCCCCCGGCGAGGACGAAGGTGGTCCCCCGGGCC
>JALVVO010000083.1 GCA_027023345.1 Thermaceae bacterium | reverse complement strand
GGCTCGAGCATAGCCCGGACCCAAGGCCGTCCGGGCTATGCTCGAGCCATGGCGAAGGTGGTTGCAACCCGAAGGCTCCCCGAGGTCGCGTTCCAGGCGATCCTAGCCGCCGGCCACGAGCTCTCCGTCTGGGAAGGGGAATGCCCCCCACCGAGGGAGGAGCTCTTGAAGCTCGTCGCCGGGGCCGAGGGGCTCCTCACCACGCTCGAGGACCGGATCGACGCCGAGGTCATGGACGCCGCCGGGCCCGGCCTCAAGGTGATCGCCCAGTACGCCGTGGGGGTGGACAACATCGACCTCGAGGCCGCCCGGGCCCGCGGCATCCGAGTGACGAACACCCCCGGCGTCCTCACCGAGGCCACCGCCGACCTCGCCTTCGCCCTCCTACTCGCCGCCGCCCGACGGGTGGTGGAGGGCGACCGGTACGTGCGGGAGGGGCGCTGGCGCTGCTGGCTCCCGACCGGGTTCTTGGGCCCCGAGGTCGCGGGGGCCCGGGTGCTGATCGTGGGGTTCGGGCGGATCGGACAGGCCTTCGCCCGGCGGGCGAAGGGGTTCGGCATGGAGATCCTCTACACAAGCCGCACGCCGAAGCCCGAGGCCGAGGCCGAGCTCGGCGCCCGCCGGGTCCCCCTCGACGAGGCCCTCCCCAAGGCCGACTTCGTGAGCCTCCACGTCCCCCTGACCCCCGAGACCGAGCGGCTCTTCGACCGCGAAAGGCTTGCCCGCATGAAGCCGGGCTCGGTGCTGGTGAACACCGCCCGCGGCCGGGTGGTGGACACCGAAGCGCTGGTCTGGGCCCTCACCGAGGGGCCGCTCTTCGCCGCCGGGCTCGACGTCACCGACCCCGAGCCCCTGCCCAAGGACCACCCCCTCGCCCGGCTCGAAAACGTCGTGCTCACCCCCCACGTCGGCTCGGCCGGGATCCGAACCCGCGAGCGGATGGCCCAAATGGCGGCCGAGAACCTGCTCGCGGTGCTCCGGGGCGAGGAGCCGCCCCACCCGGTGGTGTGAACGGGATCGGTCAACCCACCTCGAAGGCGGCCACCCGGGCGAGGGCCCGGTCCAGGTCCTCGATCAGGTCGTCGGGGTCCTCGAGCCCCACCGAGAGCCGCACCAGCCCCGGGGTGACCCCCTGCCGCAGGCGGACCTCCTCGGGTACGAGCTGGTGGGTGGTGGAGTAGGGGTGGGTGGCGAGCGAGTCCACGTCGCCCAGGCTCACCGCCTGGGCGAAGTAGGTGAGCCCGTCGAGAAAGGCCCGGGCCGCCGCCTCCGAGCCCAGGTCGAGGGCGACCATGCCCCCGAAGGCGCGCATCTGGCGGGCGGCGACGGCGTGCTGCGGGTGGCTCTTTAGCCCCGGGTAAAGGACCCGCCGGACCGCCGGGTGCCCCTCCAGGAAGCGGGCCACCCGCATTGCCCCCTCGGAGTGGGCCTCCATGCGCAGGACCAGGGTCTTCATCCCGCGCAGGAGCAGGAAGGCGTCGAAGGGGCTCTGGGCCCCGCCCAGGTGGCGGAGCCCCTCGGCCCGGATCTCGCGGATGAGCTCGGCCGGCCCCACCACCGCGCCGCCCAGGACGTCGCCGTGGCCGGAGAGGTACTTGGTGGCCGAGTGCACCACCAGGTCAATGCCGAGTTCGAGCGGGCGGGTGAGCGCCGGGGTGGCGAAGGTGTTGTCGGCGACGGTGAGGATGCCCCGCTCGCGGGCGAAGCGGGCGACCTCGGCGAGGTCGTGGACACGGAGGGTGGGGTTCGCCGGGGTCTCGACGTAGATCATCCGGGTGTCGGGGCCCACCGCCTCGGCCAGCGGCCGGTCGGCGGCGTCTACGACCCGGACGCCGTAGCGCTCGAGGGTGTCGTAGAAGAGCCCCTCGGTGCCGCCGTAGAGCGGCCCCAGGTAGACGAGCTCGTCCCCCGGCCTGAGCAGGGTGAAGACCAGCGCGGCGATGGCGGCCATGCCGCTGGTGAAGGCGACCGCGTCCTCCCCGCCCTCGAGCGCCGCCAACTTCTCCTCGAAGGCCCGGGTGGTGGGGTTTTGGATGCGGGTGTAGAGGTAGCCCTCTTCCTCGCCGGAAAAGAGCCGCCGCCCCCGCTCGAAGTCGCCGTAGACGAAGGTCGAGGTCTGGAAGATCGGCTGGGCCAGCGCGCCGGTCGCCGGGTCCGGCCGCTGCCCGGCGTGGACCGCCAGCGTGCGGAGTTTCGGCATAGGCTCACTTCCCTTCACCGGCTATCGTACCACCGCCACACTTTCACATGAGAAACTTACATCCTCATGTGATATAATTGGGGACATGGAAGCGCCCCTGATCCTGATCATCGAGGACGAGAAGGACATCGCCCGGTTTTTGGAGCTCGAGCTCCAGGCCGAGGGCTACCGCACCGAGGTCGCCTACGACGGCGTCACCGGCCTCTCCAAGTTCCGGGAGAAGAACCCCGACCTCGTCATCCTCGACCTGATGCTCCCCGCCAAGGACGGCATCGAGGTCGCCAAGATCATCCGCAAGACCTCGAACGTGCCGATCATCATCCTCACCGCCAAGGACCGCGTCGAGGACAAGGTCGAGGGCCTCGACGCCGGCGCCGACGACTACCTGGTCAAGCCCTTCTCCATCGAGGAGCTCCTCGCCCGGGTGCGAGCCCACCTCCGCCGGGTGACCCCGGCGATCACCGGCGAGATCCGCGTCGCCGACCTGATCATCAACCTTGAGGGCCGCGAGGTCTTCCGGGGCGGGCGGCGGATCGAGCTTTCCAACAAGGAGTTCGAGCTCCTCGAGCTCCTCGCCTCCAGCCCGGGCAAGGTCTTCTCCCGCTTCGAGATCGAGGAGAAGGTCTGGCCCGGCTACCAGGGCGGCTCCAACGTGGTGGACGTCTACATCGGCTACCTGCGCAAGAAGCTCGAGGCCGACGGCGAACGCCGCCTGATCCACACCGTGCGCGGGGTGGGGTATGTGCTTAGAGAGGACTAGTGCGTGGTGTGTAGTACGTGGTACGTGGTAAAAACCACGCACGACGCACTACGTACCACGTACCTCCCATGACCCTCCGCACCCGGATCACCCTCCTCACCCTCGCGCTCCTGGCCGCGAGCCTTCTGGTCATGGGGGTCGCGGTCTACTCCCTGCTCGCCCGCTACCTCTACCAGGGGCTCCGGGCCGAGCTCGACGACGCCCTGGGCCAGGTGGTCCGGCTCATCAACCGCGGGGGGCGCAACCTGCTCGGGGTCGCCCTCCCCCCCACCGTCTACGCCGAGGTGGACCTGGTCCTCGCCCTCCCGCCCTTCCGTCCCGAGGACCTCCTGGAGGCGGTGCCGCTGGTCCAGAGCCCGGCGCTCGGTGGCCAGCGGCTCAAG
>JALVVO010000082.1 GCA_027023345.1 Thermaceae bacterium | reverse complement strand
TCTTCAGGGTTTCCGGGCTCGTCGCCGACTTCTTCCGGCCCTTGGTAAAGAGGTAGACCTCGAGGGCGAGGAGCCCGAGAAGGTCCGGGACCGGGCGCTGGTGCGGGTCCTCGGCGAGGCCGGGCTCCGGGTCGGCGAGGCGGTGGCCCTCGACGTGGACGACTACGACCCCGCCGAGCGCACCCTGACCGTGCGCCGGGGCAAGGGCGGCAAGCGGCGGACGGTGCCGCTATCGCGGCGGGTGGCCGCCGACCTCGAGCGCTGGCTCCGCCTCCGCGCGGGGCTCGCCGCCCCCGGCGAGCGGGCGGTCTTCGTCAACCTCAAGGGCCCCCGCGGCCGGGGCCAAAGGACCAGCGCCGACATGGTGCGAAAGCGGTTGAACCGCTACTACGCCGAGCTCGGCTTCCCCCGCCGCTACCACGGCGCCCACCTGCTCCGCCACACCGCCGGCACCCGGTTCTACAAGGCCTCGGGCGACCTCCACCTCACCGCCCGGCTGCTCGGGCACCAGAACGTCAACACCAGCGCGATCTACGCCAAGATGGACCTCGGCGACCTCCGGGCGCTGGTCGAGTGGCTAGACGAGGAGGAAGGCGAGGGCGAGTAGGGCGTAGACCCCGAGCAGGAGCACCCCTTCGAGCCAGCGGGTGCGGCCGTCTCGGAGGACGCTGTTCGCGATCAGTACGGTGGCGGCGAGGGCGGCGAGCTCCAGGGGGTTTTCGAAGACGAGGTCGAAGGGCTGCCCCAGCACGAGCCCGAGGAAGACGAGGAGCGGCGCCACCAAGAGGGCGATCTGGATGCTCGAGCCCACGGCGACCTCGACGCTGAGGTCGATCCGGTCCTTGAGGGCGAAGGCGACCGCCGCCATGTGCTCGGCGGCGTTGCCCACGAGCGGCACCAGCACGATGCCGACGAAGAAGGGACTTACCCCAAGGGCGTGGGTCGCGGCCTCGAGGTGGCGGACGAGGAGCTCGGAGCCCGCCACCACCCCGAGGGTGGAAAAAAGCAGCACCGCCACGGCCTTAGCAAGGGGCCAATCCGGGCCGTGGGCAGGGGCCTCGCTCCGAAAGAGGTCGCGGTGGGTGACCAGGGTGTACCAGAGGCTTGCCAGGTAGCTCGCGATCAACACGCCGGCGGCGGCGAGGCTGTAGCGCAGGTCGGCGGCCTTGGGGTCTGCGGCGTTGAGGTAGCTTCGCTCGGCGAGGTCGAAGATCGCGGGCAAGGCGAAGGCTAAAAGCGAGAGCGTGAGCAGGGTGGCGAGGTGCCCCGCGGTCTCGGTGGAAAAGCGCTGCTCGGGGTAGCGGAGCCCGCCGAGGAGGACGGCGAGCCCGAGCACCAGGAGGACGTTGCCCAGGATCGAGCCGGTGATCGAGGCCTTCACCACCTCGACGTGGCCGGCGGCGAGGGCCACCGCGGCGATGATCAGCTCGGCGGCGTTGCCAAAGGTGGCGTTTAAGAGGCCACCGAGCGCCGGAGAGGTGCGGGCCGCGATCGCCTCGGTGGCCTCCCCCATCCAGCCCGCGAGCGGGAGGAGGGAGAGCGCGGCCAGGAAGAAGACGACCACCCCGGGCAGGCCCGCCCGCTCGCCGAGGAAGGCGAGCGGCAGGGCGGCGAGCAGGACCCAGCGGCCCACGCGCCCGAGTCTACCCGACCTCGGCCCGGCGCAGGGTGAAGACCCGGCTCACCCCCTCGGCGCTGGTCACGCCGAAGACGGCGTCGGCGGCCTCGAGGGTGCGCTTTTGGTGGGTGACGATCAGGACCTGGCGCCCCTTCTTGAACGCCTTCAAGAAATGCACGAAGCGGGCCAGGTTGGCCTCGTCGAGGGCGGCGTCCACCTCGTCGAGGACGGCGATGGGCAGCCCGCCCTCCCGCACCTCGGCGAGGGCGAAGAGGAGCGCGAGCGCTCCCATCGTCTTCTCTCCGGTGGAGAGGAGTCTAAGCGCCCGCACCCGCTTGCCCGCGGGGGCGAGCTCGAGAAGGAGGCCCCCCTCCCGCTGCGAAAGCCGCCCCTCGCCGCCGAGGAGGGCCTGAACGTACGCCGCGTAAGCGTCGGCCAGGCGGGCCTCGGCCTCGGCCAGGCGGCGGCCGAAGTCCTTCTTTAGGCGGGCAAGGAAGTCGAGCAACCGGTCGTGGGCGGCCCGGGCCTCCTCCAAGCGCGCCCTTTGCGCTTCGATCTTCCCCATGAGGGCCTCGAGCTCGACCTCGGCCCGGAAGTTCACCGGACCCAGGTCGGCGAGCTCGCGCTCCACTGCCCTGAGGCGCGCCATCCCCCCGGAGGCGGCGGGGCCCGGGGGAAGGGCGGCGAGCTCCTCGGCGGTGGCCTCGGCCTGGGCCTCCTTCCGCGCGGCCTCGAGCTCGGCCCCCTCGGCCTCGGCCTGGGCGCGCTCGGCCGCGGCCTGGGCACGCGACCCGTCGAGGAGGCGCCGTTCATGGGCCCGGGCGAGCTCGCCGAGGGTGGCCCGGACCTCCCCGAGCGCCGCCTCGACCCGGGCAGCGCGGGCCTCGAGCGCGTCGCGGGCCTCCTTGAGGCGTGCCAGGCGCGTCTCGGCCTCGGCGCGCTGCTTGCGGGTGGCCTCGAGCTCGGCCTCGATCCCCGGACGCTCGGCCACGGCCTTTTGGTAGCGGGCCCAGGCCTCGGCCCGCGCGCGCTCGGCCTCGAGGGCGGCGATCGCCTCCTCCAGCCTCAGGAGCGCGTTCCAGTCGGGCTCGGGAACGGGCTCGGGGGGCGCTTTGAGGTCCGGGAGCGGTCGGGCGAGGCCCCGGTGCAGTACGCTCAGCTCCTCCAGGATCCCCGCGACCTCGCCCTCGAGCGCTTCGGCGCTCGGCCGCCGCGCTTCGAGCTCGGCGAGCTCCGCCTCCAGGGCCTCGAGCGCGCCGCGGAGGCGCTTTGCCTCTCCTTCGAGCTCGACCAGCCGCGCCGGGGCCTCGAGCAGCCCGTGGCGGCGGGCGCGGCCGCCGCTCACCGCCCCGCTCGGCTCGAGCAGCGCCCCGTCCCGGGTGACGATCCGGCGGGGGTGGCGCTTGAAGCAATGAAGGGCGGCGTCCAGGTCCTCGGCGAGGAGGGTTTCGCCCACCACGGCGCGGGTGAGCCGGGGGTCGTCGAGGCGCACCCACTCCCGAAGCCGCCCGAGGATCCCGGGGCAAGGGGGCACCGGCCGTTCCTCGGGCGGGCGGGCTAGCGTCCGGGCGAGCAGGGTGGCCCGAAGCCCCCGCGCCTTGAGCCAGGCCACCGCGGCCTTGATGGCGGCCTCGTCCTCGACCACGACCCAGCCGAGCCGCCCGCCGAGGGCGGCTTCGGCCGCCTCCTTGAGCTCCGGGGGGAAGTCGAGGAGCCCGGCGTGGTG
>JALVVO010000081.1 GCA_027023345.1 Thermaceae bacterium | reverse complement strand
CCCGAGGAGCGCGACCCCGAGGGCGGCGAGGGCGATCCCCAGGTAGCCCGCCGGCGAGAGCCGCTCGGCCAAGACCAGGTACCCGAGCAGCGCGAGCCAGGCGGGGTTGGTGGCGTTGGCCACGGCGGCGATGGCCGCCGGGGTGCGGTGGACCCCCTCCATCAAGAGCCACTGGAAGACGCCGTTGCCGATCGTGCCGTAGGCCAGGATCCGGAGGGCGTCGGCGGGAGCCACCGGCGCGCGGGGCGCGCAGGCGAGCAAAAAGAGGAAGCCCCCCGCCGCCACCAGGGTGCGAAGGGTGTTCATGGCGTGGGGCGGGAGCACCCCGACGAGGAGTTTCAAGAGGACGAAGTTCAGCCCCCAGAGGCTGACCGCGGTGGCCGCGAAGAGGACGCCGCGCACGCCCCCATCATACTGACCGACCGGTCAGCCGGTCAGATGCGGGCGTGAACCCCGACTTCGAGCGAACGCTCGGGGGGCAGGGCGAAGTAAAGCACCGGGCTCTCGGCGTTGCGACGTAAAAAAGCAAAGAGTTGCTCCTGCCAACGAGGCATGTACCGGCCCGCTGGCACCACCACCTCCCGCCCCAGAAAGAAGCTAACCTCACGAGGATCGAGACCCAGCTCGCCGAGCTCAGCCAAGTCTCGGGCGAGGTTTGGAGCCTCCATGAAACCGTAGACCAGTACCAGCCGCTCGATCCCGGCGCCCACTTGCTTGGCGTAGGCTCTCCGATCCCGAGCCACCCGAGGTCGCTCAACAGTGCGCACGGTGCAGATCACAATCCGGCGGTGCAGCACCCGATGGTGCTCAAGGTGAGCGAGGAGCACTTCGGGCACGTAGCGAGGGTAGGCAGTAAGGTACACCGCCGTGCCCGGAATCCGGGGAACACCGGTGCGCTCGACCCGATCGGCAAAGCGCTCGAGGGTGAGGGTATGGGCCCTGAGCGCCTCCGCCAGCACTGCGCGACCCCGCTTCCAGGTGGACATCAGGGTGTAGACAAAGGCCGCCACCAAAAGGGGCACCCAACCGCCCTCGGGAATCTTAACCAAGTTGGTGAGCCAGAAGCTTCCGTCTACTGCCAGGAAGGCCACGGTCAAGAGCACCACCCAAACCCCCGGCCAGCGCCAAAGGCGCAGCGCAATGAGGGCGAAGAGCAAAGTAGTAAAGACCATGTCGGTGGAGACCCCCACCCCATAGGCCCCGGCCAGAGCTGAAGAGCTCCGAAAGCCAAGCACCAGCGCGAGGGTCGCTAGCATCAGCGTCCAGTTCACGAAGGGGACGTAGATCTGGCCACGCTCGGTGCTCGAGGTCTGTACCACCCGCATCCGGGGAAGGTAACCGAGCTGGATCGCCTGGCGGGTGAGCGAGAACGAACCCGAGATTACCGCCTGCGAAGCGATCACAGTGGCGGCGGCCGCGAGCAAGACCAAGGGATAGCGGGCCCAATCCGGGGCCATGTGAAAAAACGGACTTTCCAGCGCGCCCGGATCCCGGAGCACCAGAGCCCCTTGGCCAAAGTAGTTAAGGAGAAGCGCAGGTAGGACGTAGCCAAACCAGGCGAGCCGAATCGGGGCACGGCCGAAGTGGCCAAGGTCGGCGTAGAGCGCCTCTCCCCCAGTGACCACCAAGAAGACCGATCCCATTACCAGGAACGCACGCAGCCAGTGAGCGGCGAAGAACCCCAGGGCGTGATGGGGCAAGACCGCCACCAGCACCCCCGGGTTCTGGGCGAGCTGCAAAAGCCCAAGCCCTGCCAAGGTGGCGAACCAAACCAGCATCACAGGGCCAAAAAGCCGCCCCACGCCGCCAGTGCCTCGAGGCTGGAGGGCGAAGAGCCCGATCAAAATCAGTGCCGTGAGCGGCAGAACAAAGGAGGCAAGACCTGGGGAAGCGACTTCGAGCCCCTCTACCGCGCTTAAAACCGAGATTGCCGGCGTAATCATGCCGTCGCCGTACAAGAGCGCTGCCCCGAAGATCCCGAGGGCTGCAGCGAAGTACCGCCAGCGGTCCGCCGTGCGCTCGCTGGGCATCACCAGGGCGGTCAAGGCCATGATCCCGCCCTCACCGTGATTGTCGGCGCGCATGACGAAGGCCAGGTACTTAATGGAAATGACTAAAATAAGCGACCAGAAGATCAGCGAGAGCACCCCGAGCACCGTCTCGGGCTCAAGGGGAATACCGTGGCGCGGAGCCAGGGACTCGCGCACGGCATAGAGGGGGCTGGTTCCGATGTCCCCGAAGACTACCCCGAGGGCCGCAAGCGCCAGGGCAAGGGTGCGCCCCCTCCGTCTCACGGGCGCTTCTTATATCGCAAGCTCACTTCAAAGCGGTAGGTGCGTTCGCCCCCCGGGGGAAGCTCGAAGGCGACGCGGTAGCCCCGGGGACGGCGCTCGCCCTCGGAGAGGACGAGCTCCACCTCGTCGGCCTGGAAGAACTCCTCCACCTCGACGTGGACGGGCTCGTCGCCCGGGTTCTTGACCCGCGTCTCCACCCGGTAGCGGCGGAGGTCCCGGCGTTCGGCCAGGACCTCGATCCGGCGCTCGCTCCTCGCGCGGGGGGCGGGGCCGAGCTCGAGCTCGACGCGCGCCCCGGCGTAGGTGTCGGGGGCGCCGAGGCGGCCGAGGAAGTCGCCCCCGGCGAAGAGGTCGAAGGTGCCGGCCGCGAGCGGCTTCGGGGCCAGGAAGCGGTAGCCGCGCCGGAAGGGCAGGCGGCGCCCCTTTTGGAAGGGCCCGGCGTAGCGCCAATAAAACGCGGGCTTCACGGCGAGCTCGAAGAGGGGGAGCTCGGTGACCTCGGGCTCGATCACCAAAGGCCCGGCGAGCCGGTAGCGGAAGAGCCCGCCGGTGCTGCCGGCGAATACCGGCGCCTCGGCCGACTTCGCGACCGGGGCCGAGAGGGCCTCCACCCGCCCCTCGACGGCGCGAACCCCTCCGACGAGCGGCACCGAGCCGGAGACGAAGCGGAGCTCCTCCACCTCGAGGGGGGCGTCGAGCCCGTTCTGGGCCCGGAGCCAGGCCAAGAGCCGCCCGGCGTCCACGTCGAGGGCGTAGCGGACCGAGCCCGAGAGGCCCCGGGTCAGGTGGTGGAGCACCCCCCGCTCGCCCTCGGCGAAGATCCAGAGGTTCCCGTTCCGCCAGACCCGCCTCAGGACCTTGGTCCCGGTCATCCAGACCAGGTCCTGCACCAAAGCCGCGGCGACGCGCTCGCTGGGCTGCCAGACGAAGACCCCGTGCTCGATGCGCACGGGCTCGGCGAGCTCGGCGAAGCGCGGGTAGAGGGTGACCCGGGTCCCGGCCGCCTGGGCCAGGGCGAGGGCCCCGATCGCCAGCAAAACGCCTAACTTGCGCATACTCCAAGGATAGCAAAAAGCGCCGGGCGCAGGGCCCGGCACCGGGGTCGCGGGGCTTAGAGGATGTCGTCCCGGATGCAGACCTTGTAGTGCCCGGGGGCGACCTCGCGAAGCTCGGGGGTGGTGGTGGCGCACTCGGGGATGGCGTAGCGGCAGCGGGTACGGAAGACGCAGCCCGAGGGCGGGTTGATCGGGCTCGGGATGTCGCCCTCGAGCACGATCCGCTCGCGCTTCACCGTGGGGTCGGGGATGGGCACCGCCGAGAGCAGCGCCTCGGTGTAGGGGTGCTTGGGGTTTCGGTAGAGCTCCCGGGCGGGGGCGATCTCCATCACCTTGCCCAGGTACATCACCGCCACCCGGTCGGAGATGTACTCGACCACCGCCAGGTCGTGGGCGATGAAGAGCAGGGTCAGCCCAAGCTCCTCCTTCAGGTCCTGGAGCAGGTTCACCACCTGGGCCTGGATGGAGACGTCGAGCGCCGAGACCGGCTCGTCGGCGACGATGAACTCGGGGGCCACCGCGAGCGCCCGGGCGATGCCGATCCGCTGGCGCTGGCCGCCGGAGAACTCGTGGGGATAGCGGCGCATGTGGTCGGGGGATAGCCCCACCATCTTCAGAAGCTCGGCGACCCGCTCCACCCGCTCCTTTGGGGAGCTCACGAGCTTGTGGATGACGAGCGGCTCGCCGACGATGTCGCCCACGGTCATCCGGGGGTTCAGCGAGGCGAAGGGGTCCTGGAAGATGATCTGCATCTTCCGGCGGTAGGGGCGGAGGGCGCTTTTGGGGAGCTTCGCGATGTCCTTGCCCTCGTAGAGGATCCGGCCGCCGGTGGGCTCGATCAGCCGAAGGATGGTGCGGCCGACGGTGGTCTTGCCCGAGCCCGACTCCCCCACCAGCCCGAGCACCTCGCCCTTCTTGATAGCGAAGCTCACCCCGTCCACCGCCTTCACGTGGCCGACGGTGCGGGAGAGGATGCCGCCCTTGATGGGGAACCAGGTCTTCAGGTCCTGGACCTCGAGGAGGGTGCCGTTCTCCCTCATCCCTCCACCCCCTCGCGGATCTCCTTCCAGCGGTAGCAACGGACCATGTGGCCGGGCGCGGCCTCCTCCAGGGGCGGCACCTCGCCGTCGCAGAGCCCGGGTTTATGCCAGCGGCAGCGAGGGTGGAAGGCGCAGCCCGGGGGCAAGAAGAGCGGGTTCGGCACGTTGCCGGGGATGGCCTCGAGCCTATCCTGCTTCTCCGCCGCCAGGTCCACCCGCGGAACCGAGTTCAAAAGCCCCATGGTGTAGGGGTGCAGGGGCTCCTTGAAGGTGGGCACGACGTCGGCCTCCTCCACCGCCCTTCCCGCGTACATCACCACCACCCGGTCGGCGATCTCGGCCACCACCCCGAGGTTGTGGGTGATGAAGAGGACGCTCATGCCGATCTCCTCCTGGAGCTCCTTGATGAGCTCGAGGATCTGGGCCTGGATGGTGACGTCGAGGGCGGTGGTGGGCTCGTCGGCGATCAAGAGGCTCGGGTTGCAGGAGAGCGCCATCGCGATCATGACCCGCTGGCGCATCCCGCCCGACATCTGGTGGGGGTAGTTCGAAAGGCGCTTTTTGGGCTCGGGGATCCCCACCAGGGCGAGCATCTCGGCGGCGAGCTCGAGCGCTTCCTTCTTGCTCTTCCCCTGGTGGAGCATGATCGCCTCGGCGATCTGGTCGCCCACGGTGTAGACCGGGTTCAGGCTGGTCATCGGCTCCTGGAAGATCATGGCGATGTCGTTGCCCCGGATCTTGCGCATCTCCGCTTCAGTGAGCCGGACCAGGTCCTTTTCCACCCCGTCCTTCCCCCGAAAGCGGATGCTCCCGTCCACGATCCGCCCGGGCGGCGAGGGAATGAGGCGCATGATCGCGAGCGAGGTCACCGACTTCCCCGAACCCGACTCGCCCACGACGGCCAGCGTCTCCCCCTTGTCGATGTGGAAGGAGACGCCGTCCACCGCCTTCACCACGCCTTCGTCGGTGAAGAAGTGGACTTTTAGGTTTTCGACTTCGAGCAAGCGGGTCTCTTCCATCTGCGCTCCCTACGCGACTCCCCTAAGTTTATACCGCACTACCGCCGCCGCCGGGGGTCGAAGGCGTCCCGAAGGCCGTCGCCGACGAAGTTCCAGGTGAGCACCGCCAGGAAGATGGCAAACCCCGGGGCGAGCACCCAGGGACGGTCGGAGAACGAGGCGAAGCCCCCGTCCTGGGCCGCCTTTAGGAGCAACCCCCAGCTGGTGTAGGGCTCGGTGATGCCCAGGCCCAAGAACGAGAGCCCGCTCTCCGCCAGGATGAAGCCGGGGATCGCCAGCGAGGCGTAGACGATGGTGTAGCTCGCGGTGGCGGGCAGGATGTGGCGGAGGATGATCCAGAACTCGGACACGCCGATCGCCTTGGCGGCGGTGACGTAGTCCATCTCCCGGAGGGAGAGGACCATGCCGCGGATGGTGCGGGCGAGCCCGCCCCAGCCGACGATGGCGAGGATTGCCACCACCAGGTAGAAGACCGCGAGCGGGTCCATCTCCATGGGGAAGGCGGCCCGGAGGGTGATCAGCAGGAAGAGGAAGGGGATCGCCGCCATGATCTCGACGAGGCGCATGACCAGGTCGTCGGGGTCGAAGCTCAAGGGGCGCCAGAGCGCGTGGGAAAGGGCCCAGGCCGCGGCCAGAAGCATCAGGACGCCGAAGAGGACGCGCTCGAAGGGGCCGCTATAGTCCCTTAGCATCCAGTAGCCGTAGGCGAGCAGGACGGCGAGGCCCGCCCAGAAGACGAGGCTAAGGAGGAGGGCCAGGGCGTGGCCCAAAAGGGCAAGCACGCGCCGGAGCGGGCCACCCGAGGCGGGAAACCGCCAGCTCTCCGGCCGGAGGATCGGGCGGGCGATGCCGATCCGCGTGCCCTGGTAGAAGCCGGCGAGCCCCCCGAGCAAAAGCCCCAAGGCCATGGCGAGTAGGACGGAGAGGATGCCCACGGTCAGCGAGACCTGGGCGCCGTAGACCATCCGGCTCCAGAGGTCGCGCCCAAAGTTGTCGGTGCCGAGCAGGAAGATCCGGGCTCCCTCGCGGGTCGCCTCGTCCCCCAGGCCGAAGAGGCGGAGATTGGACTTGAAGAGCTTGAAGATCGTGTAGGGCCGGTCGGGGGTGCGGACGAGGAAGTAGATGGGATACCGTTTGCTCTTGTCCTCGACGTAGCGGTTGGTGAAGGTCTCGAGGTCGAGCTCGCGCTTCACCCGGTAGACGAAGGGCCGGGTGAGCCGACCGGTCTCGGGGTCGCGGACGTGGATGCGGGTCGGCGGGGCGTAGCGGAAGGAGGGGGTGAAGGTGTAGAAGTTGGGGTCGTAGGGGCTAAAGAAGCCGGCGAAGGCGGCCATGAAGTAGAGCACCGCCAGGATGCCCCCGCCGATCATCGCCAGCCGGTGCCGGCGGAACTGTCGCCACGCCGACTGGAAGAAGGTCTCGCTCCGGAGCTCGGCCATCGCTCACCCGTACCGGATCCTCGGGTCCACGAGCGCAAGCAGGAGGTCGCCGAGGATGTTCCCCACGATCAAGAGCAGGCTCGAAAGCGCGATGATCCCCACGTTCACGTAGAGGTCCTGCTGGTTCAAGGCGTCGAGCAAAAGCGGCGTGATGCCCGGCCAGTTCGCCACCACCTCGACGAGCCCCGCCCCGCTGATCAGCCCTGGCAAAAGCCCGCCGATGTTGGCGATGATCGGAATCACCGCGTTCCGGAGCGCGTGCTTGTAGAGCACGACCCGCTCGGCGAGCCCCTTGGAGCGGGCGGTGCGGATGTAGTCCTGGCCCAAGACCTCCATCACCTGCGCCCGCATCACCCGGGTGAGGCCCGAAAGGTCGGCGGTGACCACCACGAAGGCGGGCAGGATCGCGTGCCAGAGGATGTCCACCCACTGCCGGAGGGGCGGGAGCTGCTCGAAGCCCTGGCTGGTCATGCCCCCGATGGGAAACGGCGTCCACCCGTAGGCGAACTTGAACTTCACCAGGAGGAAGATCAGGATCAGCATGAAGAAGAAGTTGGGGATGGCGAGCCCGAAGTAGGCGAGGAAGCTGACCACGTAGTCGGGGAGGGTGTAGGGCCTAAGCGCCTGGTAGATCCCGATGGGGATCCCGATCAGGTAGAGGAAGAGGAGCGAGAGCCCCACCAGGATAAGAGAGTTCTCGATCCGGGGCCAGACGACCTCGAGCACCGGCCGCTGGTACATGAACGAAATCCCAAGGTCCCCGTGGAGGAGGTTCTTGAGCCAGATCAGGTACTGCAAGAGGAGCGGGCGGTCCAACCCGAAGTTGTGCCGCATCCGCTCGATCGTCTCGGGGCGGATCTTGGGGTCGAGGGCCCACTGGGTGAGGAAGTCGCCGGGGGCGATCTGGAGGACGAAGAAGGCGAGGAAGGTCGCGCCGAGGAAGGTCGGCACCAGGTGTACGAGACGTCGGACGAGGTACGCGCTCACAAGCCCTCCAAGGAACCCTCCCCGGGGCGGACCCCGGGGAGGGTCCCGCGGCTACCACTCTACTTCGCCTGGTAGAGAAGCGGAAGCTCGTAGGAACCCCAGATCGAGGAGATGATCTCGTCCGGGTGGAAGCCCGCGAGCTTGTTGTTCCAGGCCACGTGGTAGTTGGGACCGGCGATGTAGACGATGGGCTGCAGGTCGCCCTCGACCTCCTGCAGGCGGTAGCCGATCTTGACCCGCTCCTTGAAGTCGAGGGTGGTGCGGCCCTTGTAGTAGAGCGCCTCCATCAGGGTCTCGCGCGGGTCGAGGCAGGTGCCGGAGCGGTTCCAGAGGTGAAGGTTCGCCCGGCAGGGAATCACGTTGGAGCCAAACGGCCAGTCGAGCCCGCCGCCGGTCAGCCCGATGATGATGGCGTCGAAGGGCCGGTCGTCGCCCTTCGAGAGGAGCTGGCCGACCAGGGTGTTGAAGTCGATCGGGCGGAAGTTGATCTTGACGCCGACCTTCTTCGCCTCGTCCACGATGATCTTCGCGATCTGCTCGCGCTGGTTGTTGCCGGCGTTGGTGGAAAGGTTGAACTCGAGCCGGTTGCCCTCGGCGTCCACCAGGTAGCCGTCCTTGTCCTTCTTCTTGAACCCGAGCTCGGCCAGGAGCTGGGCCGCCTTCTTGGGATCGTAGGGGTACTTGGGGGCGTTAGGGTTGATCCACTGGGTGAGCACCGGGTAGACCGAACCGTACATCGGCGTGCCCAGGCCGCCGTAGACGACATCCACCACCGCCTGGCGGTTGATCAGGTGGCTCATCGCCTTGCGGAACTTGGCCGAGCGGAAGAGCTTCTCCTTAAAGGGGTTGCTCTTTTTGTTCCAGTTGAAGACCACGAACTGGCTGGAGGCGATCGGCGAAGCATTGACCTTGAGGGTGGCGTCGAGCTTGCCCGCCTTGATCGCCTTCTTGATCTGGGCGATGTGCTCGACGGTGCGGGGATAGAAGACGTCAATCTCGCCGGTGAGGAAGGCGGCGAGGGCGGCGTTCAGGTCCTTGTAGATGTTGACCTGGTAGCGCTCCAGGTAGGGAAGCGGGTTCCCCGCCTCGTCCTTGTTCCACTCGCCGAAGTAGGGGTTCCGTTTAAAGATCACCCGCTCGCCCGGGCGGTAGGCCTCGACCACGAAGGGGCCCCAGGTGACGATCTTCTTGGGGTCCTCGTTGAGGCCCCACATGCCCTTGATGCCCTCGGCGCCCTTTTCCTCGTAGACCGGGCCGAAGACGTGGGCCGGCCAGGGGGAGAGGCTGGCGATGGCGAAGGCCTCGGCGTCGGGCTTGGGGTAGACGAACTTCAGGGTGTAGTCGTCGATCTTCTCGAGGGTGACCGGCTTGTCGCCGATGAAGAAGGTGTCGCGCAGGTTGGAGCCGACGTCCGGGTCCATGTGGATCCGGTAGGTCATGATCCAGTCGTCGGCGGTGATCGGCTCGCCGTCCGACCACTTCATGCCCTTCCGGATCTTGAAGGTGATCTCGGTCTGGTCCTCGCTCACCTCCCAGGAGGTGGCCATGTAGGGGATCCACTCGCCGGTAGTGGGATCCCTCATTGCCAGACCGAGCCCGTTCATCGTCATCAGGTCGGGGATGCTGTCGGCCTCGGCGGTGATGAAGGGGTTCATGGTGCGGAAGTCGCTGATCGTGTAGTCCACCAGCGTGCCGCCGGGCTTCGCCTCTCCGGGCTTCGCGGTGGTCCACTTGGCGGGCCAGACGAAGGTCTGGGCCAGCGCCCCCGCGGCAAAGAAGACCGAAACGAGTGCAACCAACCTTACCGCTTTCCTCATAGGAGCCTCCTTCTCAAAACGAGCCAAGCGGCCGACTCGCACTCCGCTTTGGCCTTGGGCCAAAGGTACCGAGCCGGCCGCTTGGCTGTCAACTTCTATAGCTGCCAAGTACCGATCAAGAGGGCGAGGAAGAGAAAGGCGAAGCCGAGGTAGATGGTCACGCGGTAGAGGCCCCCCGTGAGCCCCCGGGCAGCGAAGAGATCGGTGGCTCCGCCTCCGAAGAGGTCGCCCCCGCCGGTCTTGGGCTCCTGCAGGATCACCACCCAGATCAACCCGGCAGCGACCAGCAGGTACACCAAAAGCAAAAGCACTTGCAAGATGCCCATCGCGTTCCTCCTTCGTGGTGCCGGGAGCGGGACTCGAACCCGCACGGGCTATGCACCCAGCAGATTTTGAGTCTGCCGCGTCTACCAGTTCCGCCATCCCGGCCCGCGGCCAGCAAAGACTATACCAAAAGCTAAAGGGCAAGCGCGAGCCCGTCGGCCCGGGGCTCGCTAGCAGCGAGCAGGACCGGTCCTCGGCGGAGGGCGAACTGGCCCCGGCCGAAGCGGGCGGGCTCGGGGTCGATCGCCACCGCGTGGCCCCGCTCGGCGAGGCGGAGGGCGAGGTGGCGGGGAAAACCGGGCTCGAGGAGGAGCCTTCGCCCAGCGAGGTCGAGCTGCCAGCGAGGGGCGTCGAGCGCGGCCTGGGGGTTCAGGCCCTCGAGCACCGTCCGCAAGACCAGCTGCACGTGCCCCTGGGGCTGCATGAAGCCGCCCATCAGCCCGAAGGCCCCGCGCCAGCCCCCGGGGAGCTCGAGAAACCCCGGGATGATCGTGTGGTAGGGGCGCTTTCCCGGGGCCAGGCGGTTGGGGTGGCCCTCGGCGAGGGTAAAGCCCGCCCCCCGGTTCTGCAGCGCGATGCCCGTGCCGGGAACCAGCACCCCGGCGCCGAAGCCCATGTAGTTGGACTGGATCAGGCTCACCGCAAGCTCCCGGTCGGCGGCCGCCAGGTAGACGGTGCCCCCGGGAAGGTGATCCGGCTCGGGCCAAGGACCCGCCTCCTCCCCGATCGCGCTCGCCAGGCGCTGGACGCGATCGGGGTCGAGGAGCCGCTCGGCGGCCCCGGGAAAGCACTCGGGGTCCGCCACCTCGCGGAAGGCCTCGGCGAACGCCCGCTTGGTGGCCTCGACCGCGAGGTGCAGCTCGCGCTCACCGGGGTAGCGGGAGAGCCCAAGGACGTCCAGGACGCGAAGCGCGAGCAGGGCCACCACCCCCTGGCCGTTGGGCGGGAGCTCGTAAACGCGAGCGCCGGCGAACCCGACGGCCAGGGGACGGACCCAGATCGGCGCGTGGGAGGCCAGGTCCTCCGCGTCGAGCCAGCCGCCGCTCGCGCGGGCGAAGGCCACGATCCGCTCGGCGAGCGCTCCCCGGTAGAAATCCTCGCCGCCGGTCTCGGCGATGTGCTCGAGCGTCCTCGCGTGGTCCTCGCTTCGCCAGACCTCCCCGGGCTCGGGCGCCCGCCCGCCAGGGAAGAAGACCCGCTTGAAGGCCTCGAACTCGGGGCCCTCGAGGCCCAGGTAGATCCGCTCCGCCCGGCGCCAGGCCCGGGCCACCTCGGGGGCTACCGGGTGCCCCTCCCGGGCGTAGCGGATCGCCGGCTCGAGGACGCGGGCGAAGGGCAGCCGGCCGAAGCGCGCGGAGAGCGCCGCCCAGCCCGAGACCGCGCCGGGAACGGTGACCGCCGGCCATCCGTAGCGGGGAAGCCTCCCCTCGGCGAGGAAACGTTCGGCGGGGAACCCCCGGGGGCTCTTGCCGGAGGCGTTCAGCCCCCAGAGCCCCTCCGCATCCTCCACGATCGCGAAGAGGTCGCCGCCGAGGCCGTTCGCGGTGGGCTCGAGCACGGTGAGCGCCGCCGCCATCGCCAGGGCGGCGTCCACCGCGTTCCCCCCGGCGAGCAGCACCTCCGCCCCGGCAGCCACCGCCAACGGATGGCTGGCGGCCAGGACCGCCCGACTCCCCAGCACCGCCCGGCGAGCCGAGGGGTAGGGGTAGCCGGCGAGGTCCAAGCTACTCCCCGGCGAGCTTCTGCAGGTAGCCCTCGAGGGCGGCCTCGAAGAGCTGGCCGGGGTGGGTGGCGACCAGCTCGCCCCGGGCGTTGAAGAAGTAGGTGGTGGGCAAACCGCCCGCCCGGAGCATCCGGCTCATCGCCGAGTCGGGGTCGAGCAGCACCCAGCCGAGCGGCAGCCCGGTCTCGCTCAGGAAGCGGTGGATCGTGGCCTCGTCCTCCCCCTGGTTAACGAAGAGGAAGGTGACGTCCTTGTAGCGCGACTGGGCCTCGGCCAATAGCGGCATCTCCGCCCGGCAGGGGGGGCACCAGCTGGCCCAGAGGTTGACGACCACCGGCCGGCCCAGGAACTTTCGCAGGGAGACCTCGCCCGCCCCTAGCCGCTTCAGGGTGAGGTCGGGCAGGCTCATCCGGGGCCGGCTCGGGGCCTTGCCGAGCACCTTGGCCGGGTCCTCGGGGGCGGTGGAGAGCGGGTAGCCCTTCTTCACCCAGGCCTTGGTGCCGCCGGTGACGTTGCGCAGGTTCTTGTACCCCTTCTCCTTCAGGTACTCGGCGGCCTTGGTGGAACGGTTTCCGGAGTTGCAGATCAGGTAGACGGTCCGGTCCTTGGGCAGGTCCCCGGCCCACTGCTCGATCTCTTGAAGCGGCAGGTTGATGGCCCGGGGCACGTGGCCGCTTTGATACTCCGCGGGGGTACGCACGTCCACTACCACCACGCCGGGGTCGTCGAGGTGGGCGTGGAGGTCTTCGGGGTCCACGTTCTTGTAGGCCCCCTTGCTGCCGCAGGCGGCGAGCACGGCGGCCAGCACCAGGAGGATCGGGCCGAAGCGTCGCATACCGGTAGGGTACAAAAGCCTGGTGAGAAAGCGAAGGGCGGCCGGGCTGCCGGCCGCCCGCCAGGGATGCGATCGCCCTAAGCGGTGGCCCCCACCGCCTTCCGGATCGCGTCCAGGAAGGCGGAGACCGGCTGGGCGCCGAGGATCCGCTGAGCGCCGTGGTTGATCACCGTGTCCGGCACCCCGTGGATGTGGTACTTGTCGGCCAGCGAAGGGAACTCCTGGGCCTCGATCATCTCCCCCATCACCTTGGGCGAGGCGTAGGCGAAGCGGTGGCTCGTGCGCACCGCCTGGGGGCAGTAGGGGCAGGTGGGGGTGACGAAGACCTGGAGGATCACCTCCTGGGGGAGCTCGTTAAGCTCCTTGACCACGTCGTCGGGCAGGCCGTGCCCGTCGCGGCCGATCATCTCGATGTCCTCCAAGAGGCTCGCGAACTCGTAGCCGGCAGGGATCCCGCGGTAGCGGATGTTCACCGCGTCCGAGCCCTTTTCCCGCAGGATGATGGTGGGCGCGGCCTCGACCCGCATCTCCTGGGCCTTCTTCTGGCCCTCCTCGCTGGCCAGGTCGTAGACCACGAGGTGCACCTTGTCCGAAAGCGGCTCGATCTCCCGGAGGAGCTGCTCGGTCTCCTTGCAGTAGATGCAGGGCTCCTTGCCCGGCGCGATGACCGTCGAGCTGTCGGTAAAAAGCACGATCTCCACGTCCCGGGTCAGGTTCCCGAGGCGTTCCCTGACGATCTGCTGTTCCTGTTCTCCCAAAAGCGGCATCTCTTCTCCCTCCACGAGGCCCCGAAGGGCATACTCCAGATACCAGAGTGTAGTATACGAGTTTAGCTTTGTAAAGCGTCGGCCACTTTCCGGCTAAACTAGGGCGTATGCGGGTCTACCTGGCGGCGGTGCAGGCGGCCCTCGAGCCCGCCCGCTACCAAAGCGCCCCCGCCTTCGTGGAGGCGGTGGAGGAGTGGGTCGCCCAGGCCCTCGCCGAGGCCCCCGAGGGGGTCCCCCGGGTGGTGGCCTTTCCCGAGCTCTTCGGCCTCCCCCTCCTCTTCTGGCTGGAGGCCCCGGAAGAGGTCCTCCGGGCCCCCACCACCACCAGCGCCGCCCTCCTCTGGCTCCGCGCGCTCGGACCCCGGGCCCTTGGCCTTGGCCCCTTTGGCTTTTACCGCACGCGGGCGACCTTCGCCTGGCCCGTCTACCGCGAGGCCTTCGCCCGGGCGGCGA
>JALVVO010000080.1 GCA_027023345.1 Thermaceae bacterium | reverse complement strand
CGCCCACCTGCCCGAGTGGCTCCACTACTACAACTGGCACCGGCCACACACCAGCTTGGACAACCGAGCACCCATCTCACGCTTGGGGCTTAGTGTGAACAACGTGGTGAGACTGCACACCTAGCACTTTCGTTTGGTAAAGTGTAAGGCCGGTGATTGCCCTCGGCATCGATACCTCCTGCGACGACACCGGGGTCGGCGTGGTCCGGGACGGCGAGGTGCTCGCCAACGTGGTCGCCTCCCAGACCGAGCTCCACGCCGAGTTCGGCGGGGTGGTACCGGAGTACGCCTCCCGCGAGCACACCCGGGTGATCGACGGCCTGGTCGAGCGGGCCCTGGACGAGGCCGGGATCCCGGCCCGCGCCCTCGACCTGGTGGCGGCGACCTACGGCCCGGGGCTCGTGGGGCCCCTGCTCGTCGGGCTCTCCTACGCCAAGGGGCTGGCCCTGGGCCTCGGCGTTCCCTTCTACGGGATCCACCACCTCGAGGCCCACCTGGCCGCGGCCCGCGCGGGCGCGGGGGGGCTCGAGCCCCCGTACCTCGCCCTCCTCGCCTCCGGCGGCCACACCCACCTCTTCGACGTGCCCCGGGAGGGGGACTACCGCCTCCTCGGCGCCACCCGCGACGACGCCGCCGGGGAAGCCTTCGACAAGGTGGCGAGGCTTTTGGGGCTCGGCTACCCCGGGGGCCCGAGGATCGCAAAACTTGCCGAACAAGGCGACGACCGGGCGGTGCCCTTCCCCCTGCCCTTGAAAGGGCAGGAGGGCTTCGACTTCAGCTTCTCCGGCCTAAAGACCGCCGCCGCGCGGTTTTTGGAAAAGGGCTACCGGAAGGAGGACCTGGCGGCGAGCTTCGAGCGGGCGGTGGTGGAGAGCCTGGTCCAGACCGCGGTCCGGGCGGCCAGGAAGCTCGGCCGGGACCGGGTGGTGGTGGCCGGCGGGGTGGCGGCGAACGCCCGGCTCCGCCGCCGCTTTGCCGAGACCGGGCTCGAGCTCTTCCTTCCCCCGCCCGAGCTCGCCACCGACAACGGCGCCATGGTGGCGCTCGCCGCCCTCGAGCGCGTCCGGCGCGGCGAGCCACCCTCGCCGTGGACGATCGAGGCCCGGCCCTACGCTCCCCTGGCCGAGGCTTCTCACGCTTTGGACGTAGAATAGGCGAGGCTTATGCTGGGAATCCTCAGGAAAATCTTTGACAACAACGAGCGCGAGATCCAGCGCTACTACCGGACCGTCGTCGAGCCGGTGAACGCGCTCGAGGCCGAGGTCGAGAAGATCGAGGACCTCGCCGCCGAATACGAGAAGCTCCGCCGCGAGCACCAGGAGGGCGGCAAGTCCCTCGACGAGCTCCTTCCCCGGGTCTTCGCCCTCACCCGCGAGTCCGCCAAGCGCTACCTCGGGATGCGGCACTTCGACGTGCAGCTGATCGGCGGCGCGGTGCTGCACGAGGGCCGCATCGCCGAGATGAAGACCGGCGAGGGCAAGACCCTGGTCGCCACCCTGGCGGTGGCGTTGAACGCCCTTAGCGGCAAGGGCGTGCACCTGGTCACGGTGAACGACTACCTGGCCCGCCGCGACGCCGAGTGGATGGGGCCGGTCTACCGAGGGCTCGGCCTCAAGGTGGCCTCGATCCAGCACGACACCCCGCCCCCCGAGCGCCGCGCCGCCTACCTCGCCGACGTCACCTACGTGACCAACTCCGAGCTCGGCTTCGACTACCTCCGCGACAACATGGCCCTCTCGCCGGACCAGCTCGTGCTCCGTCACGACCACCCCCTGCACTACGCCATCGTGGACGAGGTGGACTCGATCCTGATCGACGAGGCCCGCACGCCCCTGATCATCTCCGGTCCCGCCGAGAAGGCCACCGACCTCTACTACAAGATGGCGGAGATCGCCAAGAAGCTCGAGCGCGGCGAGATGCCCGAGCCCGGCGAGAAGGACAAGGAGCCCACCGGCGACTACACCATCGACGAGAAGCAAAAGCACGTCCAGCTCACCGAGCGCGGCATCGAGAAGGCGGAAAGGCTCCTCGGCATCAAGGGGCTTTTCAGCCCGGAGAACATGGAGATCGCCCACATGCTGATCCAGGCGATCCGGGCCAAGGAGCTCTACTTCCGGGACCGCGACTACATCGTCAAGGACGGTCAGGTGATCATCGTTGACGAGTTCACCGGCCGCCTGATGCCGGGCCGGCGCTACGGCGAGGGGCTCCACCAAGCGATCGAGGCCAAGGAAGGGGTCAAGATCGAGCGGGAGAACCAGACCCTCGCCACCATCACCTACCAGAACTTCTTCCGCCTCTACGACAAGACCGCGGGCATGACCGGCACCGCCAAAACCGAGGAGAAGGAGTTCCAGGAAATCTACGGGATGGACGTGATCGTCGTCCCCACCAACAAGCCGGTCATCCGCGTGGACTACCCCGACCAGGTCTACCGCACCGAGCGCGGTAAGTTCCTCGCGGTGGTGGAGGAGATCGCCGAGAAGTACGAGCGGGGCCAGCCGGTGCTGGTGGGCACGATCTCGATCGAGAAGTCCGAGCGCCTTTCGGCGATGCTGAAAGAGCCCCGCCACTACCTGCCCCGGCTCGAGCAGCGGGTCGAGGCGCTCAAGAAGGAGCTCAAGAACAAGTCGGGCGGCGAGTGGGACGCGCTAAAGAAGCTCCTCACGCGGCCGGCGGGCCTCAAGGACGAGGACCTCGCCCGCTTCGACCCCCTCTTCGAGGGGGCGAAGGGCAACCTCGCCTACGCCTGGGAGAACTTCAAGCGGGCGGTGCACACCCTGGGCACGATCCGGAAGGGGATCCCCCACCAGGTCCTGAACGCCAAGTACCACGAGAAGGAGGCCGAGATCGTCGCCCAGGCGGGTCGCTCCAAGACCGTCACCATCGCCACCAACATGGCCGGCCGCGGCACCGACATCAAGCTCGGCGGCAACGCCGAGTTCCTGGCCGCGGGGCTTCTCGAAAAGCACGGCTTCAACCGCTACGAGTGGGAGGTCGAGCTCTTCGTCAAGAAGCTCCTGATGGGGGCCGAGGAGGAGGCCCGGGCGCTCGCCGAGAAGCTCGGCGTTCCCGAGGAGCTGATCGAGGAGATCAAGCGGATCAAGCGCGAGGTCGAGGAGGACGAGAAGCGCGTCAAGGAGCTCGGGGGGCTCCACATCATCGGCACCGAGCGGCACGAGTCCCGCCGCATCGACAACCAGCTCCGGGGGCGCTCGGGGCGCCAGGGGGACCCGGGCTCGAGCCGGTTCTACGTCTCCTTCGACGACGACCTGATGCGGCTCTTCGCCTCCGAGCGCGTAATCGCCATGCTCGACCGCATGGGCTTCGACGACTCCGAGCCCATCGAGCACAAGATGGTGACGAACGCGATCGAGCGGGCCCAGCGCCGGGTCGAGGACCGGAACTTCGCCATTCGCAAGCAGCTCCTCCAGTTCGACGACGTGATGGCCCGCCAGCGCGAGGTGATCTACGCCCAGCGCCGGAAGGTGCTCCTCGGCAAGGACGAGGAGGTCAAGGAGGCCGCCCTGGCCATGGTCGAGGACACCGTGGCCGGCCTCGCCGAGAACTTCCTGAACCCCCAGATCCACCCCGAGGACTGGGACCTCGCCGGGCTCAGGACCGCCCTCGTGGACTTCGTGCCCGCCTTCGAGGCCTTCGACTTCGAAAAGCTGAGGGAGACGAAGGCCGAGGCCGCGGTGGACGAGGTCGTCAAGTACGCCCTCGAGGCCTACGAAAAACGCGAGGAGGAGCTTACCCCGCCGGTGATGCGGGCGGTCGAGCGGTTCGTGATCCTCTCGATCGTGGACTCGGCCTGGAAGGAGCACCTGCACAACCTCGACGTCCTACGCCAGGGGATCGGGCTCCGCTCCTACGCCCAGAAGGACCCCTTCCAGGAGTACAAGTTCGAGGCCACGCGGCTCTTCAACGAGATGATCGCCTTCATCAAGTCGGAGGCGACCAAGTTCCTCTTCCGCCTGCAGGTCGAGGCCGAGCCACCCAGGCCCCAGGTCTACGTGCCGGTGCCCAAAAAGCCCGCCGCCGCCCAGGCCGGAGAGCCCCAGCAGCCCGAGCCCAAGGGCAAGCGGGCCAAGCCGAAGCCCGTCAAGAAGGAGAAAAAGCTCGGCCCCAACGACCCCTGCTGGTGCGGGAGCGGGAAGAAGTATAAGCATTGTCATGGGAAAGTGACTTAGTGCGTGGTACGTAGTACGTGGTGCGTGGTTGGGAAGAGCATTACTACGTACTACGCACCACGCACCACGCACTGCTAAGCTCTTCTCATGGACCTCGACCGCCTCGTCGCCGATGCCGAGATTTGCGTGCGGTGCGGGCTCTGCACCTCGGTCTGCCCCACCTACAACCTGTTTTTCGAGGAGATCCAGGGGCCGAGGGGGCGGGTCCAGCTCTACGCCGACTACGCCCAGGGGCTCGTCCCCGAGACCGAGAAGGCGCTCGTGCTCGAGGCCGCCTACGACTGCCTGGACTGCCGCGCCTGCCAGACGGTCTGCCCGAACGGCGTGAAGCCGGGCGAGGCCGCCCTCGACGCCCGGGTGGCGCTCCAGGGGGGCAAGCCGAAGGACGCCCTCACCGCGCTTGCGCTTCGTGTTTTTCACTATCCCTTGCTCATCGACCTGGCGAACCTCTTGCTCGTCTTCTACCAGCGCTCGGGGCTCCAGCACCTGGTCCGGCGGACGCGGGTGCTGGAACGGGTCGGCCTCAAAAAGCTCGCCTTCGCCGAGAGCCTGCTTCCTGACCGGCCGGTGCGGCTCGCCCTGCGGCTTTCCGGGCCGCGCCGGCTAAGCCCCGAGGGAGAGCCCCGGGGCCGGGTGGCCTTCTTCCTCGGCTGCGTGATGAACCTGGTCTTTTCCGAGGCGAGCGAGGCTACGTTGAACGTCCTCCGGGCGGCGGGGTTCGAGGTGGTGGTTCCCCGGGAGACGACCTGCTGCGGCGCGCCCCACATCGAGGAGGGGGACCTTTTGGGCTACGAGCGGCTCGCCAAGAAGAACCTCGACTTCTACGCCGAGCTCGAGGCCGACTACATCGTCACCGACTGCGCCGCCTGCGCCGCCGAGCTCAAGAAGTACGCCGAGCACTTCCAAGGCGACCCAGTCTACGGCCCCAAGGCGGCGCGGGTGGCGAAGAGGGTGCGGCTATTCTCCGAGTTTCTGGACGAGGTGGGGCTTCCCGGCGAGGTGCGCTTCCCCTTCGCCACCACCCACCAGCACGCCTGCCACGCCTGCCACGCGCAGGGGATCAAGGACGAGCCCGAGCGCATCCTCACCTTCGCCACCGACTACCACCCCATGGAGGGGAGCACCGACTGCTGCGGCTCGGCCGGGGTCTACAACCTCACCCATACCGAGACCTCGATGAAGATCCTGGAGAAGAAGATGGCGTCGGTGCGGGCCACCGGCGCCCAGGTGCTCACGGTGGAAAACCCCGGGTGCCTGCTCCAGCTCGACCTCGGGGCCCGGAAGTTCGGCCCCCGGGTGGAGGTCAAGCACCTCTCCCAGGTGGTCTGGGAGGGGCTCAAAGGCGGGGAAGCACCCGGTAAGTGATCCAGTTCCTAAACTCCCGCTCGCGAATCGCGGGGTCGAGGAGGGTCTCGTCGGCTCCGAGCTTTTTCCTGAGCGCCTGGTCGAAGGGCCGCTCGTGGAGGGCCTCGAGGTCGCGCGCGTAGGCGAGGACCGCGTCTTCGTCGGGGAAGAAGCCCTCCTTGACCATCGCCGCCTTGCGGGCGGCGAGGAGCTTCGCGTACTCCAGGGGGTCGTACTCGGGGTGGTACTGGGTGGCCCAGAAGCTCCCGGTCTCGGTCTCCACCGCGATCGCCTGCACCCGGGTGTGCCCGCCGGTGACGAGGAGGGCGGCGCCGGTCGGGAGCTCGGTAACCTCGTCGAGGTGCATCTCGAAGCCCTGGAAGCGCTCGAGCTTGCCCTCGGTGAGGGGGTGGTCCTTGCCCTCCTCGGTGAGGGTGAGGTCCTTGGCGAAGCCCCACTCGCGGCCCTTCGGGTTCTTCGCCACCTTGCCGCCGGCGGCCACCGCCGCCATCTGGGCGCCCCAGCAGCTGCCGAACTGGGGGATTCCCAGGGCGAGAAGCCTTCTCGCCAGGGCGATCTGGCGGGCCACCTCGGGCCGCTCGGTCTGGTAGATGGTCTGGTCGGATCCGGTCCAGATCGCCCCCGCGAACCGCCGCAGCTCTTCCTCGCCGGGGAGGGGGTTCTCCGGGTCGGCAACGAAGAAGACCTGGGCCTTGGCGCCCGGCAGGTGGCGCTCGAGCAGCCGCCCGTAGAGCAGGTGGGGCTGGGTGACCCCTTCGCGGGCGAAGTTCTCCCGGCTCGACCGGGGGTAGCCGTTGACGATGAGCACCTCGGGCATGGGCCCACCCTACCGCAAGAGGGGCACGATCCGCTGGGGGTAGTCGGTGAAGACGCCGGCGGCGCCGGCCTCGAAGTAGCGGAGGGCTTCCTCGGGGTCGTTCACCGTCCAGGGGTAGACGCGCTTGCCCGCTTGGGCGAGCTCCCGGACCCTTTCCGGGGGCGCGAGCGCGGCCCGGGGGTTGAGCTCGTCGAAGTCGCGGGCGGCGTCCCAGTCGATGGGGCGGTCGCGGTGGAAGCCGAGCACCGCCTGGTACCGGAACTCGGGGGCGAGCCTCCGGCCCCGGCGCATGAGCTCGAGGTCGAAGGAGGAGAAGACCACCGCCTCCGGCCCGAGCCCCACCTCCCGGACGAGCTCCAGGGTGCGTTCCAGGATCGGGAACCCTGCCATCGGCGGGGGTTGGCGCTTGAGCTCGAGGTTCACCCGCCAGCCGAGCTCCTTGGTGAGAAGGAGCGCCTCACGCACGGTGGGGATCCGCTCGCCCCGGTAGTCCTCGCGGACGTGGCCGGCCGCCACCTCGCCGAAGGGGTCGGTCTCGTGGAACCAGCTGCCGGCGTCGAGGGCGCGGAGCTTTTCGAGCTCGAACTCGGTGAAGGTCCAGGGTTCGGCTCCGGGGTAGCGGGCGGGCGCGTCGGTGGTTCGGGCGAGGCTATCGTCGTGCATCAGGATCAGGAAGCCGTCCTTGCTCACGCCGACGTCGGTCTCCCAAAGGTCGGCGCCGAGCTCGAAGGCCTTACGCGCCGCCGCCAGGGTGTTCTCGGGGGCCAGGCTCCGGGCCCCGCGGTGGGCGATGACCACCGGCCTCATTTCTCCCTCGCGAGCTCTAGGATCGTGCGGAAGACCGCCTCGGGCACCGGCATCACCGAAAGCCGGTTTCCCCGGCGCAAAAGCGCGAGGTCCTCGGGGCTAAAGCGCCGGCGGAGCTCCTCGATCGGGACCATGCGGGGAAAGGTCTCGAGGTGTTCCAGTTCCACCGTGATCCAGCGCGGGTTCTCCGGGGTGCTCTTGGGATCGTAGTACTTGGATTCGGGGTCGAACTGGGTGGGGTCGGGCACGCGGGCCCTTGCCACCCGGGCGAGCCCCACCACCCCCGGGGGCTTGGCGTTCGAATGGTAGAAGAGCACGAGGTCGCCCTCCTCCATCGCCCTCAGGTAGTTTCGGGCCTGGTAGTTCCGCACCCCGTCCCAGACCGCGCGCTTTTCCACCTCGAAGTCGCGGATCGAATACTCGCCGGGCTCGGATTTCACCAGCCAGTACCGCATGCGGCTAGACTATCAGGAGATGCCGAACCTCAGGGCCCTGGTCGCCGAACTGGGAGCGGCGAAGGTCAAGCTCGACCTGGCCGACCGCGTGCTCCACCGCTACGACGCCATCGCCGAGGGCGAGATCCCGCTCGCCGTGGTTTACCCCGAGACCACCGAGGAGGTCGCCCAGGTGGTCCGCTTTGCCCGCGAGGCGGGGCTTCCCCTCTTCGTACGGGGCGGCGCGAGCGGGCTTTCGGGCGGGGCCGTCCCCACCGAGGAGGGGATCGTCCTCGCCACCAACCGGATGACCGGTCTCACCATCGATCCCGAGGCCCGCCTGGCCCGCGCCCAGGTGGGGGTGGTCACCGCCTGGGTGAGCGAGCGGGCGAGGGCCTATGGGCTCTACTACCCGCCCGACCCGGCCAGCTTCAAGATGAGTACGATCGGCGGCAACCTGGCGGAGAACGCCGGCGGTCCTCAGTGCTTCAAGAAAGGCGTCACCGGCGACTACGTGGTGGCTGCCACCTTCGTGGACGCGGAGGGCCGGATCCACGAGGTCGGGGGGCGCGAGGCCCACGACCTGCTCGGGCTTCTGATCGGGAGCGAGGGGACGCTCGCCGTCTTCACCGAGGTGACCCTGCGGCTCGAGCCCCTTCCCAGGCACACCCGGACCCTGGCCGCCTTCTTCGAAAGCGTCGAGGACGCGGCTGCCGCCGCCTTCGAGGCGATCCGCCGGGGGGTGGTGCCGGCGAAGCTCGAGTTCATGGACCAGGGCTGCATCCGGGCGGTGGAGTCGGCCTTTGGCTACGGGCTCGACCCCGATGCCGGGGCGCTCCTTCTCGTCGACACCGACGGCGACGACCTGGAGATCGTGGAGGGCGAGCTCGCCGAGGTTGAGGCCGCCTTCAAGGCCCACGGGGCCCGGATCCGGCGCGCCCGGGACGCCGCCGAGGCCGAGCGGCTTTGGCAGGCGCGGCGGGCGGTGAGCCCGGCGCTCGGGCGGATCAAGCCCTTCAAGCTCAACGAGGACATTGCCGTACCCCGCTCCCGGCTCGTCGAGGTGGTCCATGGGATTCGGGAGCTGGGGGCGGCCTACGGCTTCCCGCTCGTCCAGTTCGGCCACATCGGCGACGGCAACCTCCACCCCAACATCCTCTACGGCCCCGGCGACGACGAAAAGAAGGTCCACGAGCTCGCCCACGAGATCGCCCGGGTCGCCCTCGCCGCCGGGGGCGTGATCACCGGGGAGCACGGGGTGGGGCTCTTGAAGCGCGCCTTCCTCGCCGAGGCGGTGGACGGGGACACCCTCGAGGCCTTCCGCGCCCTGAAGCGGGCCTTGGACCCCGAGGGGATCCTGAATCCCGGCAAGGTGCTGCCCTAGTACTCCTTGTAGCTGAGCGGAACCGGGATCAGCTTCTGCACGTCGAAAAAGCGCGCGGTGGGGAAGTTCGGCGGGGCGAGCGCGCTGTTGGCGAAGCGCACGTCGTAGTCGTAGGTTTCGATGTACCCGCTGACCAGGTTGCCGCTCGAGGTGATCGTGCCCCGGAGCTGGTCGGCGGACTGGATCAGGCCGCCGAAGAGCCGCATCTTGCCCTGGGGTCCGCGGGTGTTGTAGTTCTCGACCGCGAGCCCTCGGTTCGAGGTTCCGGCCAGGTAGGAGCCCCAGAGGTAGACGTTGTCGGGGGCCCGGTCGACGTACGCGCTGACGCCGTCGCGGAGTACGACGTCGCGGGTTTCGGACATCACCCCGAGCACGGTGGGGAGCCGGTCCCCGCCGAGGTCGCAGCGGGGGTGCGCGCTCAGGTAGCCGGCGTCTCCGAGCATCGTGGGGTCGCACTCGTAGATCAGGTCGCCCACGATGCCGATCTCGTCCCGGGCGGTCACGTTGAGCTGGGTTTCCAGCGAGAGCGCGGGCCGGATCGCGTCGGGCGGAGGATGGTCGGGGCAGTCGTCGGCGCTGCCCGGATAGTCGGTGCCGCAGGGCAGGGGCCCGCTCCGGCCAGGACCGGCCATGGCCTCGATCGCGCCGTTGACGTAGATCTGCCCGGTGGGTCCGCCCGCGCCCAGGGGTGCCGGGCCGTTCGGCACCCCGGCGTAGGTGGCGGCGTTGCCCAGGGGGTCGGTGATCGTGGTGGCGTTGGCCGCGTAGTCCACTTCGATCGTCCAGGTCGCGCCGTTTTGCACCAGGCGGTAGATCTGCTTGCCGTCGCCGCTCGCTTCGAGCGTGAGGCGGTCCAGGTCGCCCTCCACGTAGATCCCGCCGGTGACCTGGCTGCCGTCGTTGACCAGGTAGACCCCCTCGGGGACCGTGCAGGGCGCGGTGCCGAAGAGCGCCTGGCAGCGCTCGTCGTTGGTGACCGGGTCGGGGTCGCCGTCGTGGTCGGTGTCCTGGATGGGATCCAGCCCGAGGGCGGCCCGCTCCTGGGAGACCGCGCTGGTGGGCAGGGGGATCACGGGGGCGTTCCGGACGAAGCCCTTTTGGAAGATGGGCACGGTGCAGGGCAGGCGCGAGTCGCCCTGGATCCAGACCGGCCCCCAACCGGGGCATCCGTCGCCGGAAAGGCTCCAGAAGACCGCGCCGTCGGCGGCGGTGCTGGCCACGTCCGTGAAGAGCGGCTGGCCCCAGAAGCCCCAGTTGTTGTTGGCGTGGACCGGGCCGTTGAAGACGGTGCCGGTGGGGAAGAAGCCGCTCCACCCGCCGGCGTCGTCCACCAAAAAGAGCCACTGGGAGAGCGAGGGGCGGCCGATCTGGATCTGCAGGTAGCCCCGGTCCTCCACCCGGCGGCGGGCTCCCTGGACCTCGGCAGTGGCGACCACGGTGTAGTCCGCCAAGTAGGTCTGCGCGGTGGAGGTGCGGACCACGCCGCGGAAGCCCCGCACCCGGTAGGCGAGGGTCACCGTGTCGTCGACGCCGAGGGCGTCGGCGGGAAGCTCGCCGAAGTTGGCGTTGAGCAGGTTCTCGAGCTGGGTGGCGACGTCGTCCCAGTCGTCCTCGGGGATGACCCACTCGCTGGCGGGGTCGCCTCCGGCGGCGAGGAAGGCGGTCGCGTAGGGCAAGAAGAGGTTGCGGAAGTCGGGCTGGGCGGCCTCGGCGAGGACGTAGCGGGCGTAGGTCTCCCCGGCCTCGGCAGCGGCCCGGGCCGAGAGCAGCTGGATGCTCGTGCGGGTCTGCCGGAGCTCGCCGACGGTCGAGACCGCCAGCGCGGCGATCACGCCGATCAGGATCGCCATCACCGCCAGGGCGAGCACCATCGCGAAACCCCTGGGCTTTCCCCTCATGCCCTACCTCCTCAGCTCCACGGTTTGGGTGAGCCGGTACGAGCTCGCGGCACTCGCCGGCGAGGACCCGGTGAGGGTGATCCGGATCGCCTTGAGGATCCGCCCCACGTAGGTGCCGGCCCCGTCCGGCAGGGCGGTATAGCCGGTTCCGAGGAAGCTGGCCGCGTCTTCCAGGCTGGGGAAGAAGACGAGCCTGGAGCTGGGGTCGCCGGGATCCTGGGGCACGCCGTACTCGACCGAAAGGCTCTGGATGTCGAAGGCTACCACCCCGGTGCCGTCCGCGAGCGGGTGGGTGAGGTCGTACCCGTTCGACCGGAAGAGCAGGTTCCGGCCGGGATCGCCGGGGTCGGGAAGCGTGCGGTAGGTAATCAGGTCGGCCTTGAGCAGGTAGGGGCTGTTGCTCCAGGTTCCGCTCGTGGGGTCTTCGTCGTGGTGGATCAGGTCCGCGTTGCTCGGGCTGCAGGGGAGGGCGGGGTCGCGGCTCGCCTCGACCTGGGTCACCCGCAAAAGGGCGACCTGGGCGCCGTTGGAGAGCAGGGCTAGCCCCCCGTCCACGAATCCCCGGGCGTCGCAGACCGGCGTGAGGGTGGCGCCGCTGAAGGCGCTCCCCGGGGTGGCGGGAACCCGGGAGAGGACGCCGGTGACCACCAGCACCGCGAGCTGGTCGGGGCCGGTGCACGGCACCCCGCTCGCGCAGTCGCCGGCGTCCGCGTTCCAGACGTGGAGCAGGGTGGAGGAGCGCAGGTCCTCGGCGATGATCTGGGCGGCGGCCCGCACGTTTTGCTGGACCTCGACTCGGGCGTCCTCCCGCTTTTTGATCCGGAGGCTCGAGCTCAGGACCTGGATCACCAGCAGGCTCAGGACCCCGAGGATGGCCATCGCCACCAGCAGCTCGATCAGGGTGAGCCCGCTCGGGCTATTGCGCGATGAGCGTCTCCACCTGGTAACGGCCCTCACCCCCTCCCGGTCTTCGGAAGTAGGTGGTGACCCGAACCCGCCAGATCAGCGGCGCGTCCATGTAGCGCTCGGTCTTCACCTCGAACTTAAACGGCCCCCACTCGCTGTTCAGGATCGCGGGGTTGGGGTCGCCGGCGGCGACGAAGGTGGGGTCGCTGGCGTAGTCGTAGCCGTAGTCGTAGCTGGCGCCCGACTCGAAGGCGGCGAAGTCCAGCGTCTTGGCCCGGAAGCGGTCGAGCCAGGTCTGGGTGGCGGCGAGCGCCTGTTCCCGGACGCGGCCCTCGGTGTTCAGGCGCATGTTGGCGATCAGCGCCGTCGCCACCACGCCGCCGATGAGGGAGAGCACCGCCAGCGCCACCAGGATCTCGATCAGGGTCAGGCCTCGCCGCCGGTTCATGGCTTCACCACCTTCACCGCTCCCACCATCGAGGGGAGGATCCGCCGGGCCCGGGTGCCGTCGCCGACCTCCAGGTAGCCCGGGGTGGAGAGGTGCAAGCGGGCGTAGCCCCGGGTCCCGTAGGCCACGCAGTCGCCGGCCGCGACCCCCTGGAAGCGCACCGGCGCCCGAAGGCTTACGGTCGCGACGGGGTCGAAGTCGCTGCGGGCGCAGACGTCGGCGGGGGGCTCAGGGTCGTCGAACCGGGCGAGCTCCACCGCGTAGCGGTCGGCGCCGCGCACCGCCAGGCGGCAGACGCGGCTTTGGGAGAGCGAAAGCCCGCGGCAGCGGCCCAGGTCCTGGGCCACCTGCTGGGCGGCCTCGCCCACCGCGAGCTGGCGGCGGAGGTTCAGGTAGTTGGAGACGGCGATGCCGAGCAGGACGGCCAGGACCCCGAGCACCAAAAGGAGCTCGAGCAGGCTAAAGCCCTGCCCGCGCTTTGCCATATTTTCAGCTTACGGCGAGGCGGCGACCAGCCCATCCCCCAAACGGGGGGTCAGTAGACCTGCTCGCGCTGCCCGAAGCTAAACGCCTGGATGCCGAGGACGGTGTCGAGCTGGGTGGTGGGGAAGAAGGGCGGGGCCAGGCCCGCCTTCATGCGGGGGTCGTAGGTGAACCGCCGGCCGTAGCCGGTGCGGTTCCGGCCGGTGCGGGGGTCGAAGGTGCCGAAGGCGCCGTAGAAGTACTCGATGATGCCCCCGGTCAGGTGCACGTAGCCCTTTTCCGGGATGGTGTCGTAGCCCTCGACCTGCACCACTCCGCGGGCGGACATCAGGACGCCGTCGATGTGGATGTCCCGGGGGGCGTTCGCGCCGATGAGCACGTTGCCCTCCTGGCTGTAGACCCCGAGCACGTTGGTCGCGGTGAGGTTCTCGCAGGTGGCGGGAACGACGTTGCCGTCCTCGTCGCGGCGGGGGTAGCTGCTGCAGGGGCGGTCGGTGTACTTGAGGTCACCGGTGATGCGGATCGTGTCCCCGGCCGCGACCGTGATCTGGGCGAAGGAGGCGAGCGCCGGGCCGGCGGTGTCGGGGTCGTTCGGGTCTTCCCGCTCGGGGCCGGTAAGGCTCTTGATCTGTCCCTCGGCGAAGATCACGCCGTTGAACCGGACCGTTGAGCCGTCGCGGACCACGTTTTCCCAGGTGCTCGAGCGCGGGTTGTAGCGCTGAAGGATTCCGTCGCTCGCGTAGCGGTAGGCCACGGTCCGGGTGTCGGTGCAGCGGAGCACCCGCCGCCACGTCCACCGGCCGGGGTCCCAGACCCAGACCCAGTAGCCGCTTTCGCAGACCCGAAGGTTGATCCGCTGGTAGGTGGTCCCGGCCTCTTCGGTGGTGAAGAGCTCGAGCTCCTCCACGTCCCCGTCGACGTAGATGCCGCGCGCTTGGGCGGCGTTCCGCTGGGCCTGGTTGTTGATCGGCAGGGGGATGAAGGGCGAGCGCCAGTCCACCCCCTGGGTGAACTCGGGGGCGTGGGTGCCCCAGGCGTTGGTGTAGGAG
>JALVVO010000079.1 GCA_027023345.1 Thermaceae bacterium | reverse complement strand
CCGTGCTCGTCGTAGATCACCGGGTAGATCCCGGGCAGGGCGGGGCCGGCGCTCCCCGGCTTCATCGGGTCGGTGGCCGGCAGGGTGGTGAGCAAGAACCCCCCGGTCTCGGTCTGCCACCAGGTGTCCACCACCGCCGCCTGCTCCTTGCCCACCCGGTGGTAGTACCAGCGCCAGACGTCGGGCTCGATCGGCTCGCCCACGGTGCCGATCAGCTTGAAGCGGGTGCGGTAGTTCTTGGGGCCCTCGGGGTTCGCCTTCCGGAGAAGCCGGATCGCGGTCGGCGAGGTGTAGAGCACGGTGACCCCGAGCCGCTCGGCGACCCGCCAGACCCGGTCGGCGTCGGGGTGGGTGATCGCCCCCTCGAAGATCACCCCCGAAACCCCGAGCAAGAGCGGACCGTAGACGATGTAGGAATGGCCGGTGATCCAGCCGATGTCGGCGAGGCCCCAGTAGACGTCTTCGGGGCCCAGGTCGAGGACGTTCTTCGCGGTCCAGGCCACCCAGGCGAGGTAGCCGCCGGTGGAGTGGACGTGGCCCTTGGGTTTTCCGGTGGTGCCCGAGGTGTACATGATGAAAAGCGGATCGGTGGCCTCCATGACCTCGGGCTCCACCTCGGCCCCCCGCACTTCCGCAAGGAGCGCGTCGGCGAAGACGTCCCGGCCCTCCACCATCGGTGCCTCGGAGCGGTAGGCGCCGGGGTAGCGGCGGAAGACCAGGACCCGCTCCACCTCCTGGCCCATCTCCCGGGCGAGGGCCACTGCCTCGTCGGCCTTCTTCTTGTGGTCGAGGAGCTTGCCTCCCCGCCAGTAGGCGTCCATGGTGACGAGGATCCGGCTCCCCGAGTCGGCGATGCGGTCGGCGGTGGCCCGACCGGAGAAGCCGGCGAAGACCACCGAGTGGATCGCGCCGATCCGGGCGGCGGCGAGCATCACCACCGGGAGCTCGGGGACCATCGGCAGGTGGACGGTGATCCGGTCGCCCTTCTTGACTCCGAGCTTTTTGAGGACCGCCGCCATCTCGTTGACGCGGACGAAGAGCTCCTGGTAGGTGAGGGCGAGGACGGGTTCCTCCTCGGGCTCGGGGACGAAGTAGAAGGCGACCTTGTTTTTGAGCCTGGGCAGGTGCCGGTCGAGGGCGTTCTTGCTCGCGTTCAGCCGGCCGCCCACGAACCAGCGCCAGAACGGGGGGTTGGAGGTGTCGAGGACCTGGTCCCAGTACCGGTCCCAGGTGAGGAGCTCGGCGTGCTCGCGGAAGAACTCGGGGAAGCGCGCCTCGGCGAACCGCTCCCGGATCCGGGTGTCCACGAGGTTGGCCTGGTGGACGAACTCGGGGGTGGGGTGGTAGTAGTCCTCCTCCCGCCAGTGGACCGCGACCTCGGCCTCGCTGGTGTCGTGCTTTCTTTCCGCCATGCTCGGTTCCCTCCCGCGGTGGTTTGAAAGATTATAAGGGCCGCCCGTCCCCAGGCGGCCCGGTTTTTGGCCTGGTTCGCTCAGCCGAGCAGCTCGCCGATGCGGCGGAGGGCCTCCTTCAGGTTCTCCTCGCTGGTGGCGTAGCTCATGCGGACGTGGCCGGGGGCCTTGAAGTCGGTGCCCGGGACCACCGCGACCCGGGCCTTCTCGAGGAGGATCTCGCCGGCCTTGAGCTCGTCTTGGTGGATCGGGGTGACGTCGGGCATGACGTAGAAGGCTCCCTTGGGCTCGGGGGTCTCGAGGCCGAGCGCCCGGAGCCCCTCGACCACGAGCCGCCGCCGGCGGTCGAAGGCCTCGCGGGCCCTTTGGATGAACTCAAGGCTCTTCTCGCTCTCCAGGGCCTCGACCACCGCCCACTGCACGAAGCTCGTGGGGTGGGTCACCGACTGGCCCTGGATCTTGGTCATCGCCTGGATCACTTCTTTGGGGCCGGCGGCGTAGCCGAGCCGCCAGCCGGTCATGGCGTAGGTCTTGGCCACGCCGTTCACCGTGATCGTGTGCTCGGGGGCGACCCGGCCGGGGGAGAAGTGGGCGCCCTCGTAGATCAGGTGCTCGTAGATCTCGTCGGAGACGAGGTAGAAGTCGTGCTTCATCGCGAGCTCGGCGAGGGTGCGGAGGACCGCTTCGGGGTAGACCGCGCCGGTGGGGTTGTTGGGGCTATTGACCACGAGCGCCTTGGTGCGGGGGGTGACGGCGGCGGCGACCGCCTCGGGGTCGGGGACGAAGCCGGCGGAGGCCTCGGTCCGGACCACCACCGGCACGCCCCCGGCGAGCTCCACCTGGGCGGCGTAGGAGACCCAGTAGGGGGCGATCAGGATGACCTCGTCGCCGGGGTCGAGGATCGCCTGGAAGAGGTTAAAAAGCACCCCCTTGCCGCCGACGCCGACGGTGATCTGGTCGGGGGCGTAGTCGAGGCCGTTTTCCCGCTTAAACTTGCGGGCGAGCGCCTCCCTTAGCTCGGGGATGCCGGAAGGGGGGGTGTACTTGGTCTTGCCCTCCCGGAGGGCCCGGCAGGCGGCCTCCTTGATGTGCTCGGGGGTGTCGAAGTCGGGCTCGCCGGCGGTGAGGGCGATGACGTCCACGCCCTGGCTCCTGAGCTCGAGCGCCCGGGCGTTCATCGCCACCGTGGAGGAGGGCTTCAGGGCCTTGACGCGTTCGGAGAGTCCCCGCATAGGGCTAGTATAAGTTTTCACGAGCCGGCGGCAAGGCCCGGGGGATAATGGCGGGGTGCCTTGGGACCTGGCCTTTCCCCCGACCCGGCGGGCGGTCCTGCTCGAGCGGGAGAACCGTTTCGCGGTGCGGGCCCGTGGGGAGGCGGGAGAGCTTCGGCTCCACCTGCCGAACTCCGGTCGGCTCCGCTTCCTCCGGCCGGGGCTCGAGCTCCGCTACCTTCCCAAGGAGAACCCCCGCACCGCCGGCCGAGTCCTCCTGGCCCGGGACGGGGCGGACTGGGTCCTCCTCGACTCCCGCTACGCCGAGGCCGCCCTCCCCGCGTTGCTCGGCCGCCTCGGGTACCGCTTTCTGAGGGCCCAGCCCCGGGTGGGGGAGAGCCGCTTCGACGCCCTGGTCGAGGTCGGGGGCCGGGCGGTGCCGCTTGAGATGAAGTCCGCCACCCACGTCGAGGACGGGGTGGCCTGCTTCCCCGACGCGCCGAGCGCCCGGGCGGTGCGCCACCTCGAAGGCCTGGCCCGGGCCGGCGGCGTCCTCGTCTTCGCCGTCCTCCACCCCCGGGGCCGGGCGTTCGCCCCCTGCCGCTTCGACCCTCGCTTTGCCGAGGCGCTCGCCCGGGCCGCCCGGGAGGGGGTCCGAGTGCACGCGGCGCGGGCCGAGCTGAGCCCGGCGGGCCTCCGGTGGGCGGAGACGCTCCCCGTATACTTTTCCCCGTGAGGCCCGAGGGCACCCGCACC
>JALVVO010000078.1 GCA_027023345.1 Thermaceae bacterium | reverse complement strand
GCGGGGAACCTCCTCGGGGTGGGCCCGCCTCAGCGCCTCGAGCTCCCTTCGCACCTCGGCGAGCTCCCGCGAAAGGCGCCGCCGCTCGGCCGCCGCCCGGAGGTGGAGCGCGGGCAACCAGACGAAGACCAAGAGCCCCCCCAAGAGGAGCATGAACGCAAGCCAGCCCCAGAGCGGGTAGGGGCCGAGGCCGAGCACGCCGTAGCGGGCCTCGGGGTAGAGGGCGGCAAAGGCGGCGAGCACCGCCAGGGCGAGGAGGAAAAGCAGGGTAAAGATCCAGCCGGCGACGCGCATCGCAAGAAGTATACGGCCCGGGGCGAGCCCCGGGCCGTCCTTCCCGCTGGGGTCAGGCCCGCGCCCGCTTCGAGCGGGCGAGCTGAGCCTGCTTCCGCTCCTTCCACCAGGTGACGAGCGCGCCCACCACGTAGATCGAGGAGTAGGTCCCGACCACGATCCCCACCACCAGGGCGATGGAGAAGTCGCGAAGCACCGCGCCGCCCAGGAAAAGCAGCGAAAGCAGCGGCAGCAGGGTGGTGAACGAGGTCATCACCGTGCGGGAGAGGGTTTGGTTGATCGAGAGGTCCACCATCTCGCGGTACGGCATGCCCCGCACCGTGCGCTGGTTCTCGCGGATGCGGTCGGAGATGATGATCGAGTCGTTGATCGAGTAGCCAATGATGGTGAGCAGCGCGGCCACGATGGGGATGGTGAACTCGAGGTTCAAAAGGCTGAAGACCCCAGCGGTGATGGCGACGTCGTGGGCCACCGCGATCACGCTGGCCACGCCGAAGACCCAGTCGAAGCGGAAGGCCATGTAGACCAGGATCAGCGCGAGCCCCACCAGCACGGCGAGGATCGTGTTCCGCCGGAGCTCGGCGCCGATCGCCGGCCCCACGGTGTCGGAGCGAAGCACGGTGGCGTGGAGCTTTTCCTCCAGGAACTTGGCCAGCCGGATGCGGGCGTCCTGGTCGAGGAAGGGCACCTTTACCGAGAACTCGCGGTGGTCGGCGGCGAGCCCCTGCACCTCGGTGATCACCGCCTTCTTGCCGGAGACCCCGGGAACCTCCGCCTCGTCCAGCGCCCGCCGCACGTCGGCGACGGACACGTCAAGGGGCGTGCGCAGGAGGTAGGCGGTGCCGCCGGTGAAGTCGATCCCGTAGTTGAAGCCCTTGGTGAAGACCACCGCGGTCATCAAGACGGCGAGCGCCAGGGTCACCGGGGTGACGATCCGGGCCTCCTTCAGGAAGGGGATCTTGGTGCCCCAGACGAAGTAGGGCGGGACCACCTCGCGGACCGCGGCGATCCGCTCGAGGAGCCAGCGGCTGAAGACCAGGTTGGAGAAGACCGCGGCCACGATGCCGATCGCCAGCATCACCGCGAACCCGCGCACCGGCCCGGTGGCGTAGTTGTAGAGCGCGGCAGCGGCCAGGAGGGTCGAGATGTTGGCGTCGAGGATCGTCACCGTGGAGTGGCGGAAGCCGTCCGGGATCGCCTGGCGGAGCTTCTTGCCGAGCTTGAGCTCCTCCTTGATGCGCTCGAAGGAGAGCACGTTACCGTCCACGGCGGCGCCCAGGGTGAGGATGAACCCGGCGATGCCGGGCAGGGTGAGGGTGGCCCCAAGCCCGGAGAGCATGCCGAGGACGAGCACGGCGATGTAGACGAGCCCGACGGCGGCCACCGCACCGAACCAGAGCCCGTAGTAGAGGAAGAGGGCGACGAAGATCAGCGCGCCGCCGATCAGGGAGGCCACGATCCCCGCGTTGATCGCGTCCTTACCCAGGGTGGGCCCGATGGCCCGGACCTCCTCGACCTCGACCCCGATGGGCAGCGAGCCCGAGCGGAGCACGAGCGCGATCTCGGTGGCCTCCTCCACCGAGGCCAAGCCCTCGATCACCGCCTGGCCGCCGGTGATCGCGCTCCGGATCACCGGCGCCGAGTAGACCCGCCCGTCGAGGACGATGGCGAGCCGCTTGCCGATGTTCTTGCGGGTGATCTCGGCGAACTTCTTGGCCCCCTCGGGGGTGAACTCGAGCGCCACCTGGGGCCGGCCGAACTGGTCGAAGACCACCCGGGCGGTCTTGAGCTCGGCGCCGGTCATCAGCACCGGGCCGAGGTCCTCGGGGCCGAGGAGCTGGGCCTCGAGCTCCTTGCGGTCGAGCCTCGGGTTCTCCCGCAGCATCTGGTTGATCTGCGAGACGGTGAGGCCCTCGGCCCCCTCCTTGACGATGCGGAACTCGAGCACCGCCCGCTGGCCGATGAGCTTCAAGGCCCGCTCCTGGTCCTTCGGGGTCAGGCCGGGCAGCTCGATGACGATGCGGTTCTTCCCCTGGATCTGGATCAGGGGCTCGGCCACGCCGAGGGCGTTGATGCGGTTTTCGAGGACGGTGCGAACCTGCTCGAGCTCCTCCTGGGTGGGGTTTTGCACCGTGGTCTTGAGCACGATCCGGAGCCCGCCCTGCAGGTCGAGCCCGAGGCGGAAGCGGGGCTCGTCGGGCGGTGCCCAGGGCTTCCAGATGGCGGCGAGGGCCGCCAGAAACACGATCAAGAGAAACCAACCGGTCCACTTGCCGGACTGCACTCTGAACCTCCCCTACGGAAAACAAACACGAACACCTAAGTCTAGGGCCGATCGAAAGTCTAGGGCCGATCGAAGCGCGATCCCGGAGGCCTAGCCGCCTTCCAGAAGGAGCCTTCTCAGCACCAGGTAGCGCCGGCGCTCGGGCAAAAGCGGCGGCCTACGCGGCCTGCCCCGGGTCGGCCGGGCCGCGCCCACCGCCCGGGCGGCGGCGAGGGCGACCGCCAGGAAGCCGAGCGCCGCCGCGGGAGCCCCCGCCTTGGGGACGAGCTCGGGCCCGGGGGCGAAGAGCCCGCTATGGCCCGGGGGCGGGAGCGAGGGCAGGGGCGGCAGGGCGAAGAACAAAAGCACCAGGGCCACGACGAGTGGCCCCAGGCGCAATGGCTTCCTCCGACCCGGCATACCGGGCTCATGTTACCGGTTAGGCGCGGCTGACCTCGACCACCTGAACCGCCTCGAGCACGTCCCCCTCCTGGAAGTCGTCGAAGCCGGCGAGCTTGACGCCGCACTCGTAGCCGGCGGGCACCTCGCGAACGTCGTCCTTAAAGCGCTTTAAGGACTCGATCTTGCCCCGCCAGACCTCCTCGCCGCCGCGGAGCACCCGCACCTCGGCGTTCCTCGCGATCTTGCCGTCGGTGACGTAGCACCCGGCGACGCGGGCGCCTTTTGGTAGCTTGAAGACCGCCCGCACTTCGGCGTGGCCGAGGACCTCCTCGCGGATCTCGGGTTCGAGCTGCATCTTGACGAGCTTCCTGACCTCGTCGATGAGGTCGTAGATGACCCGGAAGGTCTTCAGGACCACGCCCTTTTGCTCGGCCTTCTTCTTGAGCGAGCCCGGCGGGTTCACGCCGAAGGAGAAGATCGCCGCGTTCTCGGTGGTGGAGGCGAGCAGGATGTCGCCCTCGGTGGGCGCGCCGAGGTCGGCGTGGAGGACGTTGATCCTGACCTCGTCGGTCTGCTCGCGGGCGAGAATCCCCTTGATCGCCTCGAGGGAGCCCTGGGTGTCGGCGCGGAGGATCAGGTTGACCTCCTTCTTGCCCGACTCCTGCATCTGGCGGAGGAGGTCGGCGAGGTTCCTGGCCCGGGCCGCCTGGCGTTCCCTGAGCTCCTTCTCGCGCTTTTCCTCCTTCCGCTCCTCGGCGATCTCCTTGGCGGCGGCCTCGTCCGGGACCCACTCGACCACGGTGCCGGCCGGGGGCACCTCGCGAAAGCCGAGCACCTGCACCGGCTTGCCGGGGCCGGCCTCCTTGACCTGGCGGCCGGCGGAGTCGGTCATCGCCCGGATCCGGCCCCAGACGTCGTCGGCGAGGAGGTAGTCGCCGACCCTGAAGGTTCCCCGCTGCACCAGCAAGGTGGCGAGCGGCCCCGCCTTCTTATCCATCTTGGACTCGAGGATCACCCCCCGGGGCTCGGCGTTCGGGTCGGCCCTCAGGTCCTCCATCTCGGCCACCAGGAGGATCATCTCGAGGAGCTCGTCCACCCCCTGGCCGGTCTTCGCGCTGATCGGGACCACGATGGCGTCGCCACCGTAGGCCTCGGGGACGAAGCCCTCCTGCATGAGCTGCTGCATCACCCGGTCGGGGTTGGCGGTCGGCAGGTCAATCTTGTTGATGGCGAAGATGAGGGGCACCCCGGCGGCCTTGGCGTGGGCGATCGCTTCCTTGGTCTGGGGCATGATGCCGTCGTCGGCGGCGATCACGATCACCGCGATGTCGGCGACCTTGGCCCCGCGCTCGCGGATGGTGGTGAAGGCCTCGTGCCCCGGGGTGTCGATGAAGACCACCGTACCCTGGGGGGTCTCCACCTCGAAGGCGCCGATGTGCTGGGTGATTCCCCCGGCCTCGCGCTCGGCCACCCGGGTCTTCCGGAGGTAGTCGAGCAGGGTGGTCTTGCCGTGGTCCACGTGGCCCATGACCACCACCACCGGGGGACGCTTAGGCAGGGCCTTGCGCCGCTCCTCCTCGGCCCTTTTTCGGGCCTCCTCGCGTTGCTCGTAGACCAGCTCGCGCACCGCCTCGGCGGTCTCCTCGTCGAGGGTGGAGGCGTGGGACTTGTACTCCACGCCCATCTCGTCGAGGACCTCGAGGAGCTCCTTCGAGTCCATGCCGAGCTCGCGGGCGAGCTGGTAGATTCTAACCTTGGCCATCTTCTCCTCCTAGGGCGCTCTTCAGCATCCGGGCGAGCTCGCCGGCGCGGGCGCCGGCGAAGCGCCGGAGCTTTTTCTCCTCCCAGCACGCGGGGTTGTCGGGGCAGACATAGGCCCCGCGGCCGGGGAGCTTTCCACTCTCATCGAGGATAAACCCTTCGGGGGTGCGCACGATCCGTAGAAGCTCGCGCTTCGGCCGGCGGCGCCGGCAGACCACGCACATCCGGATGGGCTCGTGCTTCCCCCGGGCCAAGGCTTACCCCTCGCTCTCCTTCTCCTCCTCGGACCGGTCCACGAAGAGGCTTTCGAACTTCGCCTTAGCCTCCTCGCTGACCCGGATGCCCTCCTCGGCCTCGGCCACCCGGGCCAGGGCCTCGTCGAGGTCGCCGATCTCCTCGGCCTCGACGAAGTCGATCTCGTACCCGGTGAGCTTGGAGGCGAGCCGCACGTTCTGCCCCCCGCGGCCGATCGCCACCGAGTGCTGGTCCTTGCTGACCCAGACCTTGGCGCGCTTTTGGTCGGGGTCGAGCTCGATCCGCCCCACCTCGGCCGGGGAGAGGGCGTTTTTGATGAACTCCCGGGGGTCGGGGCTCCAGGGCACGACGTCGATCTTCTCGCGGTTGAGCTCGGCCGAGACCGCCTGGATGCGCTGGCCCTTGTGGCCGATGCAGGCGCCGATCGGATCCACGTTGGGGTTGTGGCTCATCACCGCCACCTTGCTCCGGCTCCCCGGCTCGCGAGCCACCGCCTTGATCTCCACCGTGCCCTCGGCGATCTCGGGCACCTCCTGGCGCAGGAGGTACTTGAGCAGCTCGGGGTGCGCCCGGGAGACGATCAGGGAGGGGCCGCGGGCGCTCTTCTTGACCTCCTTCAGGTAGACCTTGACCCGCTGGCCGGGGTGGTAGCGCTCGGTGGGGATCTGCTCCCGGGGCGGCATCAGCGCCTCGGCGCCGCCCAGGTCCACGTAGACGTTGCGGCGGTTGTCCACCCGGGCGACCTGACCGGTGAGGACCTCGCCCTCCCGATCCTTGAACTGCTCGTAGATGCGGTTGCGCTCGGCCTCCTTGAGGCGCTGGGTGAGCACGTTCTTGGCCGTCTGCACGGCGATGCGGGAGAACTCCTCGGGCTCGACCGGGAACTCCATCTCCTCGCCGAGCTGGACCTCGGGGTCGTACTTCCTCGCTTCCTCGAGGCTGATCTCCCGCTCGGGGTTCTCCACCTGCTCGACGACCTTCTTGATCTCGAGCACCTCGATCACCCCGGAGCGGGGGTTGAGCTGGACCTCGACCAGGGGACCCTTGCCCTCCTCGATGTCCTTCTGGCGGTAGCCCTTCTGGCGCAGGTAGGCCTTGGCCAGCGCCTCCTCGAAGGCGGCGATCAGCTCGTCCACGCTGACGCCGCGCTCCAGCGCCACGGTCTCCAGTGCGTCCACGAACTCCTTGTTCATCCTCTCACCTCTACCTAGGTTCCTCCGGCCACTCGGCGAGGTTGGCCTCGAAGCCGCCGAGCTCGAGCTCCACCGCCTCCCCCGAGGGCAGGCGGAAGGTCACCGTGCGCTCCCCCACCGTCTCGATCCTCCCGGTGAACCGCCGCTCCCCGGTGCGCACGCGGGCCAAAAGCCCCCGGAAACGCTCGAAGTGGCGACGGGTGAAGAGCGGCCGGTCGGGCCCCGGGCTCTCGACCTCGAGCCGGTAGGAACCGGCGATCGGGTCGGCGCGGTCGAGCTCCAGGGAGAGCACCCGGCTCGCGCGCTCGAGCTCGCCCAGCGTGATCGGAGTCTCGTCGGCGTTCTCGAGCCGCACCCGCAGCACGCGGTGCTTGCCCGTGCCCTGGAGCCGCACCTCGAGCACCTCGAAGCCGAGCGGCCCGAGCACCTCTTCCACCAGTTGCCGGAGTTCCTCGTCCTTCGTCATCGTCCTCCACCTAAAAGGGGGTGGGTCGGCACCCACCCCCTTACGGGAGCTAGCGATACCTAGTATACGCCTTTGCCGAATCCCGGACAACCCGGGCCTAGCAAGGTCCTTTGCAGAAAAATGCAGCCGGGAGACGATCTTCGCTTGACACCCGGGCGATCCGAAGGGTATCGTAACTCCTGGAACGAAACGCTTTTTCGGGAGGTGAAGCGTATGAAGAAAGGCAAGCTGTTCCTTGCGGCGGTCTTGGCCCTTGCCCTTAGCGGCACCGGTCTGGCCGCTAAGGTCTTCCTCACCATCGGCTCCGGTTCGGTGACCGGCGTGTACTACCCGGTGGCGAGCGGCATCGCCAAGATGATCAACACCTACCTGGCGAAGGAAGGCATCCGCGCCAACGCCCGCTCGACCGGTGGCTCGAAGTACAACGTCAAGGCCATCGACCAGGGCCAGCTCCAGGCCGCCCTGGCCCAGAACGACGTGATCTACTTCGCCTACAACGGCCTGACCGAGACCTTCAAGGACAAGCCCATCAAGTCCATCCGCGGCATCGCCGCCCTCTACCCCGAGTTCATGCACATCCTCGCCCGCCCCGGCTCGGGCATCAAGACCATCTACGACATGAAGGGCAAGAAGGTCTACGTCGGCGACATCGGCTCCGGCGTGGAGGCCACCACCAAGCAGATCTTCGCCGCGGCGGGCATGAGCTTCGACGACCTAGCCCAGGCCGTGCACGGTAAGGTCGGCCAGGCGGTCGAGCTCCTCCAGGACGGCAAGATCGACGCCCTCTTCTACACCGTGGGCGCCGGCTCGGCGGCGATGCAGAACGCCACCACCATCGCCAAGGCCTACTTCGTGCCGCTCCCGCTCGACATCATCCAGAAGCTGATCGGCAAGTTCCCCTACTACACCCAGGTCATCATTCCGCCCAACACCTACGAGGGCCAGACCGTCTCCGTGCCCACCATCGGCGTGAAGGCCACCTTCATCATCCACAAGGACATCCCCGCCGACGTGGTCTACAAGATCGCCAAGCTCCTCTTCGTGGACAAGGTGGACGAGTTCAAGAAGATCCACCCCGCGCTCGGCACCTTCTTTGACGTCAAGAAGGCGCTCGACGGCATGACCATCCCCATCCACGAGGGCGCGGCCAAGCTCTACGAAGAGCTCGGCGTCGAGATCCCCGACATCGCCAAGCCGGTCAAGTAAAGCTCCGCGTTCCCATGAAGGCGAAGAACCCGGCCCCCCCGGCCGGGTTCTTCTTTTAAACTTGCAACGAAGGGAGGAAGCCGTGGCCGAAAAGCCCCAGAAAGACGACGCCCGCATACCCGACATCGACGCCGAACAGCTGATGATCGAGACCGAGTACGGGGGGCGCAACCCGGCCAGCTGGCAAAAGGTCCTCATCTTCCTGATCGCCGTCACCTGGTCGGCCTTCCAGCTCTTTGCCAGCTGGCTGGGGAAGATCGACCCCATGGTGCTCCGGGCGGTGCACCTCGCGTTCGCGTTCGCGATCAGCTTCCTCGCCTACCCCTCGAAGAACGCGAGGCGCGACATCTGGCTCTTCCTGATCGGTTTGGGCTACGCCCTCTACTATCTGAGCCCGCGGGTCTTCAACCTCGGTACCTTCACCGTCGGGGCCTACGAGGTTAGCTGGAACCTGATCGTCATCATGGCGGCGATGGTGGCGGCGGGGTTCGTCATCACCCGGAGGACCCCGCCCAAGGGCCCGGTCGAGCGGATCCCCTGGTACGACTGGGCGATCCTCGCCGCCGGGCTGGCCGGAACGCTCGCGATCCCCATCTTCCTAGAGCAAATCATCGTGGTCCAAGGCGGGGTCCCCACGCTCCGCGACATCGTGCTCGGGACCCTGACCCTCTTCGTGCTCACCATCGCCGGCCTCCGGGTGGTGGGGCCCGCGCTGATGATCATCGCCTGGTTGATGATCGTCTACGCCATGACCGGGCCGGCTGGGATCTTTAAAATCGAGCTCCCCGACGTCCTCTACCTCCATAACGGCGCCACCTGGGACAACATCACCCAGCAGCTCTACCTCACCGACCAGGGGTTCTGGGGCGTACCGCTCGGGGTCTCCGCCACCTTCGTCTACCTCTTCGTGCTCTTCGGCACCCTCTTGGACAAGGCCGGGGCCGGCAAGTACCTGGTGGACCTGGCCTACGCCGGGCTCGGGCACTTCCGGGGCGGGCCGGCCAAGGCGGCGGTGATCGCCTCCATGCTCACCGGCATCATCTCCGGCTCCTCGATCGCCAACGTGGTGACCACCGGCACCTTCACCATCCCTCTTATGAAAAAGGTTGGCTATCCGCCGGAGAAGGCCGGCGCCACCGAGGTGGCCTCCTCGGTGAACGGCCAGCTCATGCCTCCGGTGATGGGCGCCGCCGCCTTCATCATGGCCGACTTCCTGCAAATCCCCTACTCCCGGTTGATCATCTACGCCTTCGTCCCAGCGATCCTCACCTACTTCGGCCTCTTTTTGGTGGTGCACCTCGAGGCCCTGAAGCTCGGGCTCAAAGGGCTACCCCGGAGCGAACTCCCCAACTTCCGGGAGGTACTGCTTTCCGGCCTCCACTACCTGATGCCGATCGTATGGCTGCTCTACGAGCTGGTGGGGCTCGAGCACACCCCCTCCCGCTCCGCGCTCAACGCCATGTTCCTCCTGATGACGTTGATGTTCTTCCAGTTCGCGCTCCGGGATAAGATTCGCCTGCTCGTCGCCTCGGTCATCACCTTCTTCGTAGCCGTGCTGCTCTACCTCTTCGGGGTGCCGGGGCTCCAAGGGCAGGAGCTCGAGCTCAGCAAGGGCGTCTTTATCAACTTCACCCACCTCGACGTGATGTACTCCTCCCTCTTCGTGCTCCTCGTAGGCATCGTGATGGTCGCCCTCTTCGGCCGGGCGCTCGGCACCAACCTCAAGGACATCCTGCGCGACTTCGTGGTGGACGTGCTCGCTGCCTTCGAGGCCGCCGGCCGCAACATGAGCACCATCGCCGTCGCCACCGCCGCCGCCGGCATCATCGTCGGCATGGTGGCGATCACCAACGTCGGCTACGGTCTCACCCAGATCGTCGAGGCGCTCTCCGGCGGCAACCTGCTAGTGGCCCTCTTCATCACCATGCTCGCGTCCTTGCTCCTCGGCCTTGGCCTGCCCACCACCGCGAACTACATCGTCATGGCCTCGCTCGTCGCCCCCGTGCTTCGGCACCTGGCCGAGATCCACGAGCTGGCGGTGCCGCTCGTGGCCATCCACCTCTTCGTCTTCTACTTCGGCATCCTGGCCGACGACACCCCGCCGGTGGGCCTCGCCGCCTACGCCGCCGCCGCCATCGCCCGCAGCGACCCGGTAAAGACCGGCTTCCAGGGGTTTGCCTACGACATGCGCACGGCGCTCTTGCCCTACGTCTTCATCTTCTACCCGCAGCTCTTGCTCCTAAACCTCAGGAGCCCGCTCGAGGGCATCTGGGTCGTGCTCACCGGGTTCGTGGGGATGACCGCCTTCGTCATCGGGAACCAGGGCTACTTCTTGACCCGGATGCGCGGAGTACTAGGCTGGGCCGCCCGCATCGCGATGATGGTGGCGGGCTACTTCCTCCTCACCTCCAGGCTCTCCTACGACCTTTTAGGCCTCGCCATCTTCGCCCTGGTCTTCCTCTGGCAGCTCTGGGAGCGTAAACGCCAGGAACCGGCGCTCGCCACCGCCTAGCGCGCACCTCCCTCGAGGGGGCCGGGCAAGCCCGGCCCCCTCACTTTTTAGGCGGGCACCGGCGCCGGACGCCCTACCGGCACCGCTTCCTCCGCGGGGGCGAAGACCACCTTGACCGCCCGCCGCGAGACCGCCGCCCGGATCGCATCCGGCCAGGCGAAGAGCGGGTAGGCCCCGCCCACCAGGCGCTCGAGCCCCGATAGCGCCGGCAGCATCGCCACCGCGTCGGCGAAGTCCTTCGGGCTATAGGTGTAGCTCCCCACCCAGGTGAGCTCGGAGAACCAGTGGGGGGAAAAATCGTGCCGCACCTCGCCGGCGGCGCCGAGGAGGAGCACGGTCCCGCCCTCGGCCGCCCCCCACGCGGCCTCGTCGAGGCTCCTCGCGGTCCCCGCCGCCTCGATCACCGCCGGGTAGCCGCCCCGGAAGACGGGGGCGCCGAGGAGCGGGCGGTAGCGCCGGGCGCCCACGTCCGCGAGCGCCTCGGCCGCGCGCCGGTAGACCCCGCTCGCCCCCAGGGCCCGGGCGAGCTCGGCCTGGATCGGGCGCCGGGCCACCACGTCGAGCCGGCCGGAAAACCCAAGCTCCCGAAGGAGCCGCACCGCGAGCAGCCCGATCGTCCCCGCGCCGACGACCAGGACGGCCTCGGGAAACCCCCGGGGAAAGGCCCGCCGGATCCCGCGGAGCACCACCGCGAGGGGCTCGGCGAGCACCGCCCGGGCGTCGGGCACCGCGGAGGGCACCTCGACCAACCGCTCGGGCCGGGCCCAAACGTACTCCCCCCAGCCCCCGGGAAGCTCCTTGTGGTAGCCGAGCATCCCCGGGGCCAGCGCCCCCTCGGCGACGTTCTGGCAGAGCCCCTCCTCGCCCCGCCGGCAGGCGGGGCAGGGCTCGAGCCCCCGGTCGGCGCAGGCAAGCAGCGGGTTCACCGCCACCCGCACCCCCCCGTACTCGGCCAGGATCTCGTGGCCGAGCACGGCGGGAAAGGAGAAAAAGGGCGAGAGCCGGGGGGAGTTCTTGCCGTAGAGGAGGGCAAGGTCCGATCCGCAGATCCCGGCCATGCGCACCCGCGCGCGCACGAAACCCGGCGGCGGATCGGGCTCCGGGAGCTCGGCAAGCCGAAGGGGCAACGCCCCCACCGGATACCGCTTCCCGAGCGCCCGCGCCAGGAGGTAGCGGGGGATGGAGGGGAAGTACACCAAAGCGCGCATGGTCTATCCGTAAGGGGTAGGCAAGGGGCGGCCTCCGACAAGTGCGTAGTTAGTGGTGCGTAGTACGTGGTGTAAGAGGATTTTTCCTTTTAACCACGCACCACGTACCCCCTACCACGCACCCTTTAGCTCATCGGCACCTGGGGGATCAGCTTGCCCTCGATCCGCTCGAGGATGTCGTCCACCGAGCGGCCGGTGATGGTGAGGCCGTGGTTCTTGAGCCCCACCACCGCTCGGGCGGGGTCGGGGGCCTCGCGGACCTTCTCCGCCACCGCCGCCGCCAGCTGGTAGGTGCCGCAGGGGTAGTTGAACTGGGTCGAGGGCACCCCCTCCATCCAGGCGTGGACGTGGATGATCGCCCCCACCTCGGGGTGCTCTCGGTAGATCATCCAGTGCTCGATCGCGTCCACGCTCACCCGCTTCGGGACCACGTTGGGCGGGATCTGGAGGATCATCGCGTTCTTCTCGGGGTCGTAGTCCTTGACCATGAGGATGTCGCGACCGATCTCGCGGAGGTTCGACTTGTCCACCCCCGAAGCGCTCATCCAGAAGCGCTTTTCGTCCTTGCGGGCGGAGAGGTTGCCGTAGGAGAGCCCGCCGATGCCGTAAAGCCGCTTCACGTGGCGGAGGTCCTCCGGCGGGAGGATGGTCTCGATGGGGAAGGGGGCCGGCAGGAGGTCCCACTCGGCGAGCTTCTTGCCCGCCCGGTAGAGAGCCTCGGTCTGCTCGTCGCCGTGCCAGAGCTCGGGCTCGAGGGTGGGCTCGAAGACGTTGTCGATCACCAGCACGCTGCAGGCGATCGGGTTGACGCGGGCGTAGACCCGTTCAAAGAAGTTCTCGCCCTCGGGCTCCATGTAGTGGCCGAGCTCGAGGGTCAGAAAGTGCGCGCCCTCGCCGGGAGTGTAGGCGATCATCATGTTGGAGAGCGCCCGCACCAGGTAGGGGTAGAGGGCCTTGATGGGGTCCTCGGGCATCTCCGGCAGTTCCATGACGCTGACCACGAAGGTGGCCTTGGCCCGCCGGCGGTAGGGCTTGGGGCGCTCGGGGGTGATGAAGTTCAAGACCAGCCGGGGCGCCTCGGGTTTCTCCTCGTACTGGTAGCCGTTCTTCAGGAAGACCTCCTTCAACCCTTCGGCGAAGGGCACGAGCCCTGGGGTGGGCTCGCCGTGGAAGGTAAAGACCGCTGCGTCGTTCCGCTCCATGCCCGCCTCCTCTGCTTCAAACCCAGTTTACCCCCGGCGTCCCCGGCCCGCCGCGAAAAACCGGATAATGGCGGGGTGGTGCCGCGGGCGGTGAGGCTGGTGGGCGAGCCCGACCGGGCGCGGGCGTTCCTCCGCGCGCTCGGCCTCGGCGAGCACGCCGGCGTCTTCTTCGACCCCGAGGGGCACGCGCTGGTCTACGCCGCCACCCCCGAGCCCCCCGGGGCGGTGCTGGTCTGGCCCGGCGAGCCCGGGGTCTTCTACGACCTCGAGGGCAACCTCCACCGCACCGAGCCCCTCCTCGAGGCGCACCCCGGTGGCGGCCCTCGGCTTCTCGGGGTGCTCTACTCGGTGGTGGACCTGGTGGAGTCGGTCGCCTGGTACCAAAGCCGCGGGCTCGAGCTCACCTTCTTCGACCCCGGCTCCGACTGGGCCGAGCTCCGGGGAGAAGAGGGCCTCGCCGTCCTCCTCACCTTCGGCGCCGGCGACGAGCGCCGGGGGGTCGCGGTCTTCGAGGTGCCAGACGCCCCCGGCTGGGTACAAGCGCTTCGGGCCAAGGGCCTCGAGCCAGCCTGGACCCGGAGCACCGGCTGGGGGCGGCTCGCCGCCTACGCCGACCCCTTCGGCCAGCCCCTGCTCTTCATCGACCGTAGCGGTAGCGGTTCAGGTCCCTGAGGTGGCCGGCGAAGTTCTCGTTGAGGTAGAGCTTGCCGCGGGCGTGGAAGAAGTAGAGGTAGGGCTCGCCGCGGGGCGAGAGGCGGCGGGCCTCGAGCACCGCGCGAAGGGCGGCCGAGCCGGGGTTGTTGATCGGCCCCGGGGGGAGGCCGGGGTGCTTGTAGGTGTTGTAGGGGGAGTCCGCCTCGAAGTCGCCGGCGCCGCGGTCGAGCTCGGGTAGGTCCTTCCCCACGGCGTAGGCCACGGTGGGGTCGGCCTGGAGCGGCATGCCGATCTCGAGGCGGTTCAGGTAGACGCCGGCGATCCAGGGCATCTCCTCCTCGCTCCCGGCCTCGGCCTGGACGATCGAGGCTAAGGTCACCCAGGCGTGCACGCTGAGCCCGAGCACGCTGAGCCGGGCCTCGCGCTCGGGGGTGAGCTCGCGCCCAAAGCGCCGGAGCATCACGCGAACGATCTCCTCGGGGGCGGCGCCGACCGGAATCTCGTAGGTGTCCGGGAAGAGGTAGCCTTCGAGGGTGGGCCCCTCGTCGTAGGGGGG
>JALVVO010000077.1 GCA_027023345.1 Thermaceae bacterium | reverse complement strand
CCCTCACCGACCGGCTCGACCGCTTCGTCCTCCACCCCCTCCTCGGACCCCTCCTCTTCCTCCTGGGGATGCTCCTCGTCTTCCGCTTCACCTTCCTCCTCTCCACCCCCTGGGTAGACTTCATCGGCCGGGTCCAGGAGGTGCTTACCAGCTGGATCTCGGGGGCCGGCCTCCCGCCCCTCCTCGCCTCCTTCCTGACCGGCGCCCTGGTCGCCGGGGTGGGCACGGTGCTCTCCTTTGCCCCGGTGCTCTTCTTCCTCTACCTGGCGATGGGGTTCTTGGAAACCAGCGGCTTCCTCGCCCGCTCCGCCTTCATCGCCGACCGCCTGATGCACGCCGCCGGCCTCCCCGGCCGCGCCTTCATCCCCCTGATCCTGGGGTTTGGCTGCAACGTCCCCGCGATCTACGCGACGAGAACCCTCGAGGCCTTCGCCGACCGCCTCAGGACCGCCCTCGCCATCCCCTTCATGGCCTGCAGCGCAAGGCTCCCCGTCTTCGCCCTCTTCGCCGCGGTCTTCTTCCCCAAGCGGGCGGCGCTCGTGGTCTTCGGCCTCTACCTCGCGGGCCTCGTCCTCGGCCTCCTCACCGCCTGGCTGGTCGGGCGGATCGCGAGGGCCGAGCCGAGCAGCGGGGTCATGGAGCTCCCCCCCTACCGCTGGCCCCCCTTCCGGGTGCTCCTCGCCCAGGCCCGGGTGCGCACGATGGACTTCGTTAGGGGCGCCACCGGCCCCACCCTGCTCGCGATGGTCCTGATCTGGGCGCTCCTGCACCTGCCGCCGGGGCCCTTCGAGGCGAGCCTCTACGCCCGCTTCGCGCAGGCGCTCGCTCCCCTCTTCGCGCCGCTCGGGTTCTCCGACTGGCGGCTCGTGGGAGCGCTCGTCCCCGGGTTCATCGCCAAGGAGGTGGTGGTGGGCACGCTCGGGGTGAGCTTCCTTGGCGCCGAGCCGAGCGCGGCCCTCGACCTCCTCACGGGCGCCCGCGAGCTCATGGCCGCCTTCCTCGCCGCGCTCAAGGCGTCGCTCGCCGCGCTCTTCGCCCTGGTCGGGCTGCCGGGTCCCCTGGCCGTCCCCGAGGGCCCGCCGCCCGCGCTCGCCTCCGCCCTCGCCGGCGCGGTGAGCCCAAAGGGGGCCCTCGGCTATCTGGTCTTCGTCCTGCTCTACACCCCCTGCGTCGCCACCCTGGTCGCCCTCCGCCGGGAACTCGGCCGGCGCTGGGCCGCCTTCAGCGTCCTCTACCAGCTCTCGGTGGCCTACCTGGCGGCCCTCCTCCTCGCCCGGCTCCTGCCATGACCCGGCGGCTCCTCCGGCTCCTAAAAACCCCCCGGACGCTCCCCGAGCTCGCGCGGGCGCTTGGACTGGAAGAGGAAACCGTTCGGCTCCTGCTCCAAAAGATGGAGGCCGCCGGCTACGTGGGCCGGGCCTTCGAGGGAAGCGAAGCCTGCGACGCCGCCTGCGCCGCCTACAGCCTGAAGCGCCTCTGCCCCGCCGCCGGAAGGCCACGGGCCCAGGCCCCCGCCGTCTACCGCCTGACCGCGAAGGGCCAGGAGGCGCTAAGCTAGGAAGCCGTGACCAAGCGACTCTTCTGGGAAGACCCCTACGCCCGGCGGTTCGAGGCGCGGGTGCTCGAGGTGCGACCGAAGGGGAAGCGCTACGAGGTCCGCCTCGACCAGACCCTCTTCTACCCCACCGCCGGCGGCCAGCCCCACGACACCGGCCGCCTCGGCGAGGCCCGGGTGCTCGACGTCTACGAAAACGAAAAGCACGGCGACGAGATCCTCCACCTCACCGACCGCCCCCTCGAGGTCGGATCCGTGGTGGAAGGCGAGATCGACTGGGCCCGCCGCTACCGCCACATGCAGCGCCACACCGCCCAGCACATCCTCTCCCAGGCCTTCCTCCGGGCCGGGAAGTGGAACACGGTGGCAGTGAGCCTCAAGGGCCCGGTCCTCACCATCGACTTCGACCTGCCCCCGGACGAGGCCGTGGTCAGGGAAGCCGAGGCCCTCGCCAACTGGGCGGTCTACGCCAATCTCCCCATCCGAGCTTTCTTCGTCGAGGAGGCTCGGGTGCCGCTTTTGCCCCTTCGCCGGCTGCCCAAGGTCCGGGGCACCGTCCGCGTCGTCGAGATCGAGGACTGGGACCTCGCCCCCTGCGGCGGCACCCACCTCCGCACCACCGCCGAGGCCGGCCCCATCAAGATCCTCGGCTTCGAGCGCTTCAAGAAGCACACCACCCGGGTCTACGCCACCGCCGGCTGGGAGGCGCTCGAGGACTACGCGAAAAAGCACGAGGCACTAAAAAAACTCGCCCAAAAGTTCGCGAGCCGGCCCCTCGAGGTCCCCGACCGCGTGGCCAAGCTCGAGCGCGAGCTCTACGAAACGAAAGGCCGCCTGATCGAGGCCGAGCGCGCCCTCGCCGGCCGCCTCTACGCCGCCCTCCCGGGGACCCGCGTCGCCGAGACGGTACCCGCCCTTGCCCTCGAGGAGCTCGCGAAAAGGCTTCAAGAACGCCCAAACGCGGCCTTTCTCCTCGTCGCCGAGGACCAAAGCCCGGCCCGCTTCATCCTCGGGAAAAACCCCAGGGCCGCCCTCGACCTCGCACCCGTCTTCGAGGCCCTGAAGACCCTCGGGGCAAAGGGTGGCGGCCGGGCCGAGCGCTACCAGGGCGTGCTCCCCCCGGAGCAAACCGAAGCCGCCTTACAGACCTTCCGCCAGCTCGCGGTAGACTAGGAAGCCATGGCGAGCTACCTCGAGGACGAGGCCCAGAACCTAAAACCCGGCGACCGCCTCCGCGACCCCCAGGCGGGCCGCTACTACCTGGTCTACGGCGTGCGCGTCTACGACGACTACGACAACGGCATGCTCGACACCTACTACGACCTGATTGGCGAGGACGGCAAAAGGATCGTCCTCCAGGCGATGGCGGTCTCCCACTGGGAGCGGGTGTAAGCCCCGCAGCGCCCTTCCGGAGCGAACCAACCTCGCCAAGCCTGGGCTTCCCACGCCCTTGGGCGACCCCCAAGCCTGACTTGAGGCCCCTCCCGGTCCCGGAACCCAAAAGCGGTTTCGAAAGACCGCCCCTGGTCGCGGCCCTCGCCCCGGACCCAGGGGTCCAACGTGGCCGGAGGATTACAGCCAGGAAACGGTGGCGATCGCAGTGGACTTCTTCCTCGCCGAACCGCCCGGCCATCCCAAGAACGAGCGCCCTTACGTCCTCGTCGTCACCTGCAGCCCGCGAAAGGGGTCCGAGTCCCGGCCATCCCCCAGAGCCCCTCGCCGGAGTCGCCGCGCTTATTTCGCTAGCTGTGCAGTCTCACCACGTTGTTCACACTAAGCCCCAAGCGTGAGATGGGTGCTCGGTTGTCCAAGCTGGTGTGTGGCCGGTGCCAGTTGTAGTAGTGGAGCCACTCGGGCAGGTGGGCGTT
>JALVVO010000076.1 GCA_027023345.1 Thermaceae bacterium | reverse complement strand
GTGTAGGAGGGGGCCTGGGGGTCGGGGGTCATGGCGGTGTCCCGCACGTAGCCCTCGCCGTAGAAGCGCGCGCCGTAGAAGGTCGAGCCCTGGCAACGTTCGTCCCCCGGGTTGGTGCAGCCCGCGCTGGTGACCTCGCCCCCGAACCAGGGGGTGCGGTAGAAGCGGAAGTGGTTGTTGGTGTGCACCGGGCCGTCGAAGAGGGTGCGGCTGGTGAACCAGACGTTGGTTCCGTCGGGAAGCGCGTGCACGTTGGTGAAGAGGGCGTAGCGCGCGAAGCTCGCCCGGCCCACGGTGAAGCGGAACTCGCCCTGGGCCACGACGTTGCGCCGGTAGGCCCCGAGCTTGCCCTCGGCGACGATGACGTAGGGGAGCGCGTAGGTCTGGGTGTAGCTTGCGCCGCTTCCCCGCGGCTGGCCCTCGACGAAGTAGCCCTTGCCCAGGCGGGTCCTTCGCGGAAGCCCCTGGTCGCAAGCGGTGTCGGTGAAGTACACCCGGATCCGCGCCGAGCCCTCGCCGGTGGGGGCGAAGTCGCGATCGCAGAGCCAGTCGTCTACGGTGTCTTGGAGCGCGCTGGCCACGGCCTCGAGGTCGCTGGCGACGCTGGCGGCGTCGGGCTCGCTTCCCGTGCCCGAGCCGAAGGCCCAGGCCGAGCTGGAGTTGGCGTAGGCGGCCACGGTGTCGTCCAGCGCGTCTCGGATCTTGGTGCTGAGCACCTCGGCGGCGACATTGGCCGCGCTGCGGGCGAGGAGCAGGGTCTGGGTAATGGCGGCGTCGTCGCGGCTGTGGCGCATCTCGGAGAGCATGCGGACGAAGACGAGCGAGGCGATGGCGCCGAGCACCGCCAGGGTGAGCAGGGCGGTGAGCAGGGCGATGCCCCTCTGGGAAGCTAGGGTTCGCACGGGACTACCTCCTCGATGTCGAACGTGGCGTTGTTGCTGAGCTCGACCACGCCCACGTAGCGGCGGGAGAGGATCTTGCCGCGAAGCTCGCGCTCGGCGCCTACGGTGACCCGGAGCTGCCTGGCCTCCGCCTTGTTGGGTAGGTACTCGATCCTGAACTCGCGGATTCCGAACGCGAGCGGCGTCTCGTCGCCTTCCTCGTTGAGGATCAGGGTGCGGCGGTCGGCGTCGTGGCGGACGCCGTAGAGGTCCACTCCGAAGAGCAGGGTGTTGCTGCGGTAGTTCAGGGTGTTCCTGCACCGGCTGTGCCGGATGACCCACTTCTGGGCGCCGACCCGGCGTACCCCCGTGACCTTGAGGATCACCGCCTTTTTCTCCTGGTTGACGATGAGAACGTGGTCGCCGCGCCGGAGCCCGGGGTTCTCGGCGACGACGAAGGTGCGGTAGGCCTCCTTCCAGCCGGCGGGGTCGGTGGTGTAGACCTTGAAGCCCGAGTTCCCCTTTAAGAGGGCGAAGGAGACCGCGTGCTCGCCCGATTCGTAGGGCTCGTCGATGATCGCGCCGAAGACCGAGCTCCGGAGGTCCTGGGTGAAGACCTCAACCACTCGGCGCAGCTTCGCCTGGGTCGCGGTGATCGCGTCCTGGCGCTGCCGGACCTGCATGAAGCCCACGATGCTCTTGTAGGTGATCCCGAGGAGGAGGGAGAGAATCCCCAGCGAGACCAGGATTTCGACGAGGGTGAAGCCTTGCTTCTTTCGCATCGTCACCTCAGTTGATGAGCGGGATCGGGGGCGGATGCCCTCCGCCGCCCGGCGGGGCCGCGATCGCCTCGCCCGCGAGGCAGGCCTCGCGGGCGCCGTCCTTCCAACAGACCTCCAGGCGGTAGGCGTCGAGGCGGACGCCGAGGTCGGCGACCTCGGTGGGGGTGCCGAGGTTTTCGACGCGAGCCCGGTAGAGCTCGGGCTGACTGAGGTTCCCCGCCCCTGCGAGCTCGGGGAAGGTCGCGGCCAGCTCGCCGTAGTCCCACGCCAGGGGCTCGCCGGCGGGGGCGAGCAGCCTGGGGTCGCCCCCGACCAGGAGCCGCCCGAGGTGGTTGAGAATCTGGCTGGCCTGCGTGCGTTTGCCCGAGGAGAGGTTCTGGCGCATGCCGCCGATCAGGAGGCCGGTGAGCGTGCCGAGGGCGATGGCCAGAATGGCGAGCGCGACCACCACCTCGACGAGCGTCAGCCCCTGGGATTTCCTCACGGGTTCGTCACCTCCACCTCGCCGATCAGGGAGACGCGGTAGCAGCGCTCGGTTCCCTGGCCGGTGGTGACCGTGAAGGAGGGGCCCTGGCACGCCCGGGGGAAGGCGGGCCGGAAGCGCACCCGCCCCGGAGGGGTGAAGACCGCCAGGCTCCCCTCCGGCAAGGCCACCTCCACGCCCTCGGGGATCTCGAGCTCGCGGATTATGGTGCGCGGGGCGGTCCTCAAGCGGACGATCAAGCGGTCGCCGTCGCGACGGAGGACAAGGGTCCGGCCGCGGCTGGCGGCGGCCGTCGAGGCCTCCCAGAAAAGGCGCTCGAGGCTCGCGTAGAAGGCGGACTCGGTCTGGTGGGCCTCGATCTTCCTGGACTGGAAGGCGGTGAGCGCGAGGACGATGGCCAAGACGGCGATGACCACGAGGAGCTCGAGCAGGGTGAAGCCCGGCGAACGCTTCATCGAACCCATTCTCGGGGTAAAGATCGCCCCCGACATCCCGCAAATGGGGGAGTCGAGGGCCTGGGTTTACTTGTTCAGGATGTGGATCGCCGCCTTCTTAACGTTGGCGGCGGCCTCCATCAGTGACTCGGAGAGGGTGGGGTGGGGGTGGACGGTGAGCTCGAGGTCGTCCACGAGCGCCCCCATCTCGAGCGCCAGCGTGGCCTCGGCGATCAGCTCCCCGGCCTGGGGGCCGACGGCGTGCACGCCGAGCACCACCCCGCTTTCGGCCTCGGCCACCACCTTGACCATCCCCTCGGCCTCCTGCAGGGTGAGGGCGCGGCCGTTCGCGGTGAAGGGGAACCTGCCGGTCTGGACGGCGAGGCCCTTTTCCTTCGCGGCCTCCTCGCTCATCCCCACGCTCGCGAACTCGGGGAAGGTGAAGACCACGCTCGGGATCTGCTGGTCGAAGGCGCTCTTCTTTCCGGCGGCCACCTCGGCGGCGACCACCCCCTCCTTCATCGCCTTGTGGGCGAGGAGGGGGCCGCCCCGGAGGTCGCCGATGCTATAGATCCCGGGGACCTTGGTCTGCATCTGGGCGTTGGAAGGGACGAAGCCCTTTTCGTCCGGTTGGAGACCTGCGGCCTCGAGGCCGAGGCCCTCGCTGTTCGGTCGCCGGCCCACGGCGACGAGCACCCGGTCCACCACCAGGGTCTTCTCCTCGCCGGTTTTCCGGAGGCGGTAGCGGACCCTTAGGCCCTCCTCGGTCTCCTCGTAGCCGAGGGCCTCGGCGCCGGTGAGGAGCTTAATGCCCTGTTTCTTGAGCGCGCGGGCGAGGAAGCCGGCGGCCTCGGCGTCGGCGCCCGGGAGGATCTGGTCCAGGTACTCGAGCACCGTCACCTCCGCGGCGCCAAGCGCCTTGTAGATGGCGGCGAACTCGAGCCCGATCGCTCCCCCGCCGATGGCGAGGAAGCGCCGGGGGACGCCGGCCTCCACTTCCAGCGCCCCGGTGGAGGAGACGATTTTCTCCTCGTCCACGGGAAAGCCCTCGAGCTCGGCGGGGCGGCTGCCGGTGGCGAGGACGATCTTCTTCGCCGCGATCCGCTCGCCCGCCACCTCGACCTCGCGGGCGCCAAGGAGCCTCGCCTCGCCCCGTTTGAGCTCGACGCCGTTCCCCTTGAAGAGGAACTCGACGCCGCCGGTGAGCTTTTTCACCACCTGGTCGCGCCAGCCGGCGAGCTTTTGGAGGTCAAGGGCCTTCTTCTCAAGGGTCAGGCCGAACTCGGCCGCCTTCTCGCTCGCCTTCAGGGTGTGGGCCACGTGGAGCAGGGCCTTGGTGGGGATGCAGCCGACGTTCAGGCAGACCCCGCCGACCTCGCCCTTTTCCACGGCGAGCACTTTGAGCCCCAGCTGGGCCGCCCGGATCGCGGCGTGGTAGCCGCCGGGCCCGGTGCCGATCACCACCAGGTCGTAGCTCATCGCGCCTCCAGGAGCAACAGCCCGGGCTGTTCCAGGTACTTAATGACCTCTTTCAAGAAGCGCGCGGCCTCGGCGCCGTCCACCAGGCGGTGGTCGAAGGAGATCGAGAGGTACATCATCTTGCGCACTACGAGCTCGCCGTCCTTGACCACCGGCCGGTCCTGGATCGCGTGGACGCCTAGGATGGCGGCGTCGGGCACGTTGATGATGGGAAAGCTAAACACCCCGCCGATCGAGCCGATGTTGGTAATCGAGAAGGTGGAGCCGGTGACGTCCTCGGGGGCGAGCTTGCCGGCGCGGGCCTTCTCGGCGAGGGTGCTGGCCTCGGTGGCGAGCTCGAGCAGGGTTTTCTGGTCGGCGTCCTTGATCACCGGGACCACGAGGCCCTGAGGCGTGTCCACCGCCATGCCCAGGTGGTAGTAGCGCTTCAAGATGATCTCCTGGCGGGCCTCGTCGAGGCTGCTGTTGAGCGCCGGGTACTTCTTCAGCCCCTGGACCACGGCCTTGAAGATGAAGGGCAGGTAGGAGAGCTTGACGCCCTGGGCCTCGGCCTCGGGCTTGAGCGCGGCCCGGAGCCTGACCAGTTCGGTGAGGTCGGCCTCGTCCACGTGCAGGGTGCGCACCGTGTAGAGGTGGCTCGTCGCCATCTGCTGGGCGATCACCCGGCGGAGGCCGCGAAGGGGCACGCGCTCTTCCCTGTCCTCGTAGCCCTTCGGGGTCTTGTAGACCGGGGGCGGCGGAAATCCTGCGGGCACGGTGGCGGCCGGGGCCGGCGCCGCCTTCTGGGCCTCGGCGTACTTCTTGACGTCCTCCACGCGCACCCGGCCCGCGGGCCCCGAGCCCGGCACCTGGGCGATGTCAATGCCGAGCTCCCGGGCGAGCTTCCTGGCCGCGGGCACCGCCAGCACCCGGCCGAACTTGTTGGTGCCCGCCTTGGGTTCGGCGACCGCGGTGGCCGCCTCCGCTCGGGCCGCCCCGGTGCCGGCGAAGGGGTTCTTCACCGCTTCCTGGGCGGAGTCCGGCTTGAAGAGGACCCGGTCCTCGTCGTCGGCGGCTTCCTCGGCCGCGGCAGCGCCGGCTGCAGAAGCTTCGGGGGCGGCGCCCTCGGCCTCGCCCGGCTCGGCGATGAGCGCGATGGGCGTGTGGATGGGGACCACGTCCCCTTCCTGGACGAGCTTCTTGACCAGGATCCCCTCGTAGGGGCTGGGAAGCTCGACCGTCACCTTGTCGGTCATCACCTCGACCAGGGGCTGGTCCTTCTTTACGGGCTGGCCCTCCTCAACCAGCCACTTGACGATCTCGCCCTCGACGATGGACTCGGCGAGCTCCGGTAGCAGGACTTCCTTCGGCATGCTCCCCCCTCTAGTAGTCGAGCGCCTTCTTCGCGAAGTTCAGGATACGGGTCACCGTGGGCATGTACTGGCGGTCGGGGACGTAGGGGTAGGGGGTGTCGAAGCCCGTCACCCGGTAGACCGGGGCGAGGAGCTGGTCGAGGAGTTCCTCCATGATCGTCGCCGCCACCTCGCTGGCGAAGCTCGAGGTCCGGGGCGCCTCGGCGATCACGAGCGCCCGGCCGGTCTTGGCCACCGACTCGAGCACCGCCTCCTTGTCCCAGGGCACGAGGCTCCTGAGGTCAACGACCTCGGCCGAGACCCCGACCTTCTCGAGCTCCTCGGCCGCCTGCATCGCCTCCACCGTGGGCCCGCCGTAGGCGATCAGGGTGAGGTCCGTCCCCTCCCGGCGCACCTTGGCCTTGCCCAGGGGGATGGTGAACTCCTCGTCGGGCACCTCTTCCTTGATCGCCCGGTAGAGCCTCTTCGGCTCCATGAAGACCACCGGGTCGTCGTCGCGGATCGCGGTCTTCAAAAGCCCCAGGGTGTCGGTCGGGGTGGAGGGGACGACCACCTTGAGCCCGGCGGTGTGGGTGAAGTAGGCCTCGGGGGACTGGGAGTGGTGGTGGCCGCCCTTGACGCCGCCGCCCGAGGGCATTCGCACCACCATGGGGGCGGCGAACTGCCCGCCCGAGCGATAGCGGAGCTTGGCCCCCTGGCTCACCAGCTGGTCGAAGCCGGGGAAGACGTAGTCGGCGAACTGGATCTCGGCGACCGGCCTAAGGCCGTGGGCCGCCATCCCCACCGCCGCCCCGATGATCGCGGCCTCGGCCAGCGGGGTGTCGATCACCCGATCGGGCCCGTACTTCTGGTAGAGCCCCTCGGTGGCGAGGAAGACCCCGCCGCGCTTGCCCACGTCCTCGCCTAGCACCACCACCCGCTCGTCGCGGGCCATCTCCTCATCAAGCGCCCGCTTGACCGCCTGCACGATGTTCAGTACCGCCATCTAGGGTCTCCTTCAAAGCTCGGAGAGGAGGATTTGCTTTTGTTCCTCGAGCAGCCAGTAGGGCGTGGCGTAGACGTCGTCGAACATCCACTCGGGCGGCACCTCGCCGGCGGCCTCGGCCTTCGCCTCGGCTTCCAGGAGCTCGGCTTTGATCGCCTCGCGGAGCCGCTCGCCTTCCTCCGGGGTCCAAAGCCCCCGCTTTTCAAGGAAGCGCTCGAAGCGCGGGATCGGGTCCTTCTTCCGCCAGAACTCGACCTCCTCCCGGCTGCGGTAGACCCGGTCGTCGTCGGCGGAGGAGTGAGGGCCGTAGCGGTAGACAAGGAACTCGACGAGGCTGGGGCCAAGGCCGGCCCGGGCCCGCTCCACCGCCTCCCGGGCGACGTAGTAGCTCGCGAGCACGTCCATGCCGTCCACGTGGTAGCCGGGGAAGCCGTAGGCGTGGGCCTTGTCGGCGATCCTGGGCGAGCCCGACTGCTTCTCGAAGTTCACGCTGATCGCGTAGCGGTTGTTCTCGGCGGCGAAGACGATCGGCGCCCCCTGGGCCCCGGCGAAGTTCAAAGCGGCGTGCCAGTCGCCCTCGCTGGTGGCGCCGTCGCCGAAGGTGGTGAGCACCACCTGGCCGGTGCCCTGGATCTTCATGCTGATCGCCGCCCCCACCGCTGGCGGCACGTGGGAGGCGATCGGCGAGGCGACGGTGTAGACGTTGAGCTCCTTGAGCCCGGGGTGCTCGGGCATCTGCCGGCCCTTGTTGGGATCGAGCCGGGTCGCCATCATCTGGGCGTAGAGCATCTCCACCGGGTAGCCGATGGCGGCGAGCAGGGTCTTGTCGCGGTAGTAGGGGAAGAGCCAGTCGAACCCGGGGCGGATCGCCTGGGCCATCCCCGCCTGGGTGGCCTCGTGCCCCGAGGAGGGGGCGACGAAGCTGGTTTTACCCTGGCGCAGGATGATCTGGTAGCGCTCGTCGAGGAGGCGTCCCCGGACCATGTCGCGGTAGAGCTTTTTCAGCGTCTCCTCGCTCAGGTCCAAGGGGAAGTCGGCGATCCAGTTGCCCTCCTCGTCGATGAGCCGGATCGGCTCCTCGGTAAAGGGTTGGAACTTCCACGTGTCCTTGATCATTCCGTCCCCCTTTCCCCGGACCGGGGTCACCGCGTCCGGGCTTGGCCGCCCTGGGTAAGGGCCGGCCGCCTTCCTCGGCGGGTTGCGCCTTGGAAGGCAAAGGCCCCGGTGCGCTGCACCGGGGCCGGGGCAGCGGCTCCGCGTAGGATGATCCCAAGCGCCTTCACGGACCGCTCCTTCGCACAACATTATACCGGGGAGGGGGGCCGGCGGGGATGAAAGTGGAGATTTTCACGATAGGGAAGCCGCGGCTTCGGTTCGTGCGCGACGGCGTGGAGGAGTATGCGAAGAGACTGCAAAGGTATTCGTCGGTCGCGCTTCGCTTCCTGGAAAACCCCGAGGCCCAGCTCCGGGGAAGCGAGGGGGCCTACCGGGTGGTGCTCGACGAGCGGGGCGAGCTTCCCACCACGGCGGAGTTCGCCGGGCGGGTACGGGGGTGGAAGCTTTCCGGCGTCAAGCGGGTGGCCTACCTGATCGGTGGGGCCGACGGGCACCCCGATGCGGTGCGGCAGGCGGCGGACTGGACGCTCGCCCTCTCCCGCCTCACCCTCCAGCACGAGCTCGCCCTCCTCGTGTTGCTCGAGCAGCTCTACCGGGTCGAGACCCTGCTCGCGGGGCACCCCTACCACCGGGGGTGAGAGGTAAGCGGATCTAGGCGGATAGGCCTTCCCCGGTATTGGTAGGCGCTCGAACCCCGGTTTTCCGGGAGCACCACGGCGCGGAAGGCGAGCCGGCTCGGGAGGCGGGCTTCGAGGAGCCAAAGGTCCCCTTCGCCTTCCCAGCCGAAGAAGGGGGTTGGGGGAAAGCGCTCGGTCGCGAGCCAGTAAAGCCTGGGGCTTAGGTCACTCGGCACGTTGAGATTCCCGTGCGCCCTGAGGGCGGCTTTGGGGCCGGCCAGAGGCCGGACTTCGGGGAAGACGCGGAAGGAGGGGATTGCGTCCCGAGCTCCGACCGCGGCCGCTGGAACCCAGGCTTCGGCCACCTTCCGCCCCCAGCGGCGAAGGGGCACGAGGTAGTGGTCGCCCGAGCTCGCCTGGGCCGTGCGCACCTGGTATCCGAGCGCCCAAGCCGGCACCGAGCCTTCCAGGCGGACCCGGACCGCCTCTTCGTCAAAGGCCATGAGCGAGGCGAGCCGGCGGGGCCTGCCGGGCCAGAGCCCGCCCCCTTTGGGCAGACGACCCCATAGCAGGCGGAGAGCCGTCCCTGGCGGGAGGGGATGGAGCTTGAAGTCCTCCGCTTGGGCTTGCATCTTTCGGTCTTCATCCTAATCCTACCCTGGCACCGGGGTAGCCTGGGTTCGTGTACGCCTTTAGCGAGCGCCCCACCTCTCTGGAAAACGCCCGGGTGGTCGTGCTGCCGGTGCCTTACGACCTCTCGCTCTCCTGGCTTCCCGGGGCGAGGAGGGGACCGGAGGCGATCCTGAGGGCGAGCGAGGAGCTCGAGCTCTTCGACCTCGACCTTGGGTTTGCCCCCGCGGACGCCGGGATCTACACCGCGCCCCCGGTCCCCATCGTCGCCGGCGACGCCGCGCGTTCCCACGCCGAGATCGAGCGGGCGGCGGGGGAGCACCTCATGGCCGGCCGGTTCCTCGTCGCGCTCGGCGGCGACCACTCGATCACCCTGCCCCTGGTCCGGGCCCACCGCGCGCGCTACGGCGAGTTCGGGGTCCTCCACCTCGACGCCCACGACGACCTCTATCTCGAGTGGCAGGGTTCGGCCCTCTCCCACGCCTCGGTGATGCGGCGGGTCGCCGAGCTCGGGGTCCCCCTCGTGCAGGTGGGCCAGCGGGCCTACGCGGAGGAGTCCTGGAGCTTTGCGAGGGAAGCGGGGATCTCCGTCTTCCCCGCGCACCAAATCCGCCGCGAGGGGGTGCCGGTGGGGGCGATCCTCGAGGCCCTGCCCGAGCGGGTCTACCTGAGCTTCGACTTCGACGTGCTGGACCCTTCCGAGATGCCGGCGGTGGGCACGCCCTTGCCGGGCGGGCTCCGCTACGGCGAAGCGGCGGAGCTTCTCGCCGCGGTATTCGCGGAAAAGGAGGTCGTAGGCGCCGACTTCGTCGAGCTTTCCCCAATCCCCGGCCTCTTTTTCCCCGAGATGACCGCGGCGAGCCTCGTCTACCGCGCGATCGGGTTCAAGGCGCGCTCCGCCGGCTGGGTGTAGACTGGGCCGCCGAGATGAGCTGGACGACCCCGAGGAAGGCGATCCTGCTCTCGGCGAGCGCCGAGGGCGGCACGCCGCTGAACGCTTTCGACAACGCCCTACTTGCCATGGGCATCGGCAACGCCAACCTGGTGCGGCTCTCCAGCGTGATCCCACCGCACGTCGAGTGGATCGAGCGCCTTCCCGAGATCCCCATCGGGATGCTCCTACCTACGGTCTATGCCGAGGCCACCGCCACTGAGCCCGGGGAGCTGATCGCGGCGGCCCTCGGGGTGGGTTTGAGGCCTGACGGCGCCGGTGGGCTCATCTACGAGTACGCCGGCCACGGGGACCGGGCCTACGCCGAGCGCATGGTGCGGCAGATGCTGGAGGAAGGCTTCGAGAAGCGGGGCTGGGAGCTCGCCGAGTTCTTCGTCGGCGTGGCCGAGGCCCGGGCGGTGGCGCGCCCGGTGGCCGCGGTGGCGGCGGTGGTGATGTTCCCCTACTAGGAGGGCGGGATGGAGTTCGTCGAGTGGTACCCCCGGGGCTACGGCGTCGGCTTCAAGGTTCGGCGGAAGCTCTACGAGGAAAGGAGCCGCTACCAGAAGATCGAGGTCTACGAGACCGAAGGCTTCGGCCGGATGCTCGTTCTGGACGGGACCATCCAGCTCGTCGAGGACGGCGAGCTTTCCTACCACGAGCCCCTCGTGCACCCCGCCCTCCTCACGCATCCCGCGCCCCGCGAGGCGCTGGTGGTGGGGGGCGGCGACGGCGGGGCGCTTAGGGAGGTGCTCCGCCACCCCGGGGTCGAGCGGGCGGTGATGGTGGAGCTCGACGAGGCGGTGCTCCGCGTGGCGGTGGAGCACCTCAACGTGGGGAAGGGGGTGCTCGAGCGGGTCCTCGCCGGCCGGGAGCCGCGGGCCGAGCTCCGTGTCGAGAGCGGCGCGGACTATGTGAAGGGAAAGGAGGCCGCCTTCGACGCGATCGTGGTGGACTCCACCGACCCCGTGGGGCCGGCGGCGGTGCTCTTTTCCGAGGGGTTTTACGGAGACGCCTACCGGGCCCTAAGGGACCCCGGCGTCTACGTCACCCAGGCGGGGAGCGTCTACCTCTTCACCGACGAGTTCCTCACCGCCTACCGGCGGATGCGAAGGGTCTTCGACCGGGTCTGGGCCTTTAGCTTTCCGGTGATTGGCTACGCCTCGCCCTGGGCGTTTTTGGTCGGGGCAAAGGGGTCGGTGGACTTCGGCCGGGTGGACCTCGCTCGCGCCGCCGCCCTCGACCTCCGCTACTACGACCCCGAGCGGCACGAAACGCTCTTTCAGCTGCCGCGTTACCTGCGGGGCTTGCTCGCGTTGGATGCTACCGAGTGACCGCAGGGCTTGGACGGGCTCTGCCTAGCTCGTCCCCGCGTGAGGACCGGACCAGCGCCATCAACTGCCCAGCCTTAAGGTTTCCGGTCCCTTTGCGGGAACAACTTGATCTTGCAGTTTTGCTCCAAAATCTTTGAGGCTGCTTCGAAGAGCGTGCGTGGATCGCTAGGATCACGGGCCCGCGCCTGGAGGACGATGTTTCCCACCGCGTCGGGTTTGGGCGGATGGAATGCCCCGAGACCGCTGCGGGCCGGGATCCGCGCCACGCCTTCGATCAGGCCGTTTAGTTGATGGGCGATGCGGTTGGGCTTGGCACGCAGGGCTATCGCGTACAGGGTGGGCTTGCTTCCTTCGAGGACGCCTAGGGCGTACTTTCGGGTGTTTTCGCTGGCGATGATACTCTTTGCCAAGTTTTGCAAACGTTGGTCGCGTATGGATCTTTGCAGCGCTTGGGTGAGCGTATGGGATTGCGGCCCATATTTTTCAAGGAAACGGGCGGCTCGCTCGCAGTCGTGGCGGGGCTTCACGTAAGCGAGGTGCCTTGCCACCCGTAGCGCCTCGGCGAGGACCGTGTCTATGGGAACCGCGCCTTGGCTCCGGAACGCGCCCAACCCTTCGCCGATCACAAAGAAGCCCTCGTGGAAGGCTTTCCCGAAGGGAGAGAGCTTGCTGCGCGCCGCTTCCAGGGTTAGCGGCGCGCGAAAGGTCAACCCCAGCGTCAGCGTTTGGTCGGGCCACGAGGGGAGGACGGCCGGGCTTTCTAAGGGCGTTATGGAGGGTTTGGGTGGAGCCGGCGTGCCGGTCCACAGGCGGCCCATAAATACGGTGAGCCCGAGCAGGACGCCGAAGGCGAGGAAGACCTTGGCTTTCATGGCCTGGCCCCTACTAGACTAACTCAATAAAAAAACTCAATAAAAAAAGGGGCCCCGGCCCGCGCGGGCCGGGGCCCCCGAGGATTCGGGCTACTTTAGAAGTCCATGTCCGGAGCGCCGGCGCCGGCGGGCGCGGCCTCCTTCTTCTCGGGCTTCTCGGCCACCACCGCCTCGGTGGTGAGCACCATCGAGCCGATGGAGGCCGCGTTCTGGATGGCGCTCCGGGTCACCTTGGCGGGGTCGATGATGCCCGCCTCGATCATGTCCACGTACTCGCCGGTGGCGGCGTTGAAGCCGAGGCGCTCGTTCTTGCTCTCGGCGAGGATCTGGTTCACCACCACGGAGCCTTCAAAGCCGGCGTTCTCGGCGATCTGGCGGGTGGGCTCCTCCAGCGCCCGGCGGACGATCTTGGCGCCGGTGGCCTCGTCGCCCTCAAGCTCAGCGATGACCTTGTCCACCGCGCCGATCGCCCGCAGGTAGGCGGTGCCGCCGCCGGGCACGACGCCCTCCTCGACCGCTGCCCGGGTCGCGTTCAGGGCGTCCTCGAAGCGGTGCTTCTTCTCCTTGAGCTCGGTCTCGGTGGCGGCGCCGACCCGGATCACCGCCACGCCGCCGGCGAGCTTGGCGAGCCGCTCCTGGAGCTTCTCTTTGGCGTACTCGGAGTCGGTGGTCTCGAGCTCCTTCTTGATCTGGGCGATGCGGGCCTCGATGTCCTCCTTCTTGCCCTTGCCGCCGACGATGGTGGTCTCGTCCTTGGTAATCTTGACCCGCTCGGCCTGCCCGAGCATCGAAAGGGTGACGTTCTCGAGCTTGATGCCGAGCTCCTCGCTGATCACCTGGCCGCCGGTAACCGCGGCGATGTCCTTAAGCATCTCCTTGCGCCGGTCACCGAAGCCGGGGGCCTTCACCGCGGCGACGTTCAGGGTGCCCCGCAGCTTGTTGACCACCAGGGTGGCGAGGGCCTCGCCCTCGACGTCCTCGGCGATGATCAGGAGGGGCTTGCCGGTCTGGGCCACCTGCTCGAGCACGGGGAGCAGCTCCCGGACGTTGGAGATCTTCTTCTCGACGATCAGGATATAGGGGTTCTCGAGCACCGCCTCCATCGCGTCCGGGTTGGTGATGAAGTAGGGGGAGATGTAGCCCCGGTCGAACTGGTAGCCCTCGACGAACTCGAGCTCGGTCTCGAGCCCCTTGGACTCCTCGACGGTGATGATCCCCTCCTTGCCGACCTTCTCCATCGCGTCGGCGATCAGCTTGCCGATCTCGGGGTCGTTCGCCGAGATGGTGGCGACTTCCTCGATCGCCTTGCGGTCCTCGACCGGGATGGCCATCGCCTTGATCTTCTCGACCGCGGCCTCGACCGCCTTGTCAATGCCCCGCTTAAGCGCCAGCGGGTTGGCGCCTGCGGCCACGTTCTTGAGGCCCTCGCGGACGATGGCCTGGCCGAGCACGGTGGCGGTGGTGGTGCCGTCGCCGGCGACGTCGTTGGTCTTGCTGGCGACCTCCTTCAGGAGCTGGGCACCGATGTTCTCGAGGTGATCCTCGAGCTCGATCTCCTTGGCGACGGTGACGCCGTCCTTGGTGATGGTGGGGTTGCCGAACTTCTTCTCGAGCACCACGTTGCGGCCGCGCGGACCGAGGGTGACCTTCACCGCGTTCGCGACCGCGTTCACGCCGCGCTCGAGCGCCCTGCGAGCCTCTTCGTCAAAGACCAGGATCTTCGCCATACGCCCTCACCTCCCTTACTTCTCGACGACCGCGAGCAGGTCGCGCTCCGAGAGGATCACGTACTCCTCGCCGTCGAGCTCGATCTCGGTGCCGCCGTACTTGGCGAAGACGACGATGTCGCCGACCTTCACCTCGAGGGGCACCCGCTCGCCGTTCTCCAGGAGCTTGCCCGAGCCCACGGCGAGCACCTCGCCCTTCTGGGGCTTCTCCTTGGCGGTGTCGGGGAGGACGATCCCGCTCTTGGTGACCTCCTCCTCCTCGATCGGCTTCACGACCACCCGGTCGCCCAGGGGCTTGATCCGAACCTTGGTCTCCGTCGCCATAACCAACCCCTCCTTCCGCAGGTCTTTGACACTCCAAGCGTTGGAGTGTCAACTTCCGGGATGCATTATCCGGGAGGGCCCCGGGGCTGTCAAGGGGTTTTTGGGAAACTTGAGCCCGGTTTAGTCAGACCGGCGCTGGCGCAGCGCCTCGAAGAGGAGGAGGGCGG
>JALVVO010000075.1 GCA_027023345.1 Thermaceae bacterium | reverse complement strand
CCCTCCCGGTGCCCGACCAGGACCTCCTCGCCGCCGCCCTCGCCCGGCGGGCGGGGCGGAAAGTAAGGCTTCGGGTGCCGAAGCGGGGGGAGAAGCGGAAACTGCTCGAGCTCGCCCAGAAGAACGCCCAAGCTGCGCTCGAGACCGAGATGGCGCGGCTCGCGCGAAAGGGCGACCACCCGGCCTTGAAGAGCATCGCCGAGGCCCTCGGCCTCTCCGCCCGGCCCTGGCGGATCGAGGGGGTGGACGTCTCCACGCTGTTTGGCGAGGCCACGGTGGCGGCGATCGTGGTCTTCGAGGGAGGGAAGCCCAAGAAAGGCGAGTACCGAAGGATGTGGATCCGGCACGCCCCCGGCCACGCCGACGACTACGCCGCCATCGAGGAGGCCGTCTACCGGCGGTTTACCGGGCGGCTCGCCGAGCTCCCGGCCCCCGACCTGCTGCTTATCGACGGCGGGCTCGGCCAGGTGCGGGCCGCCGGCAAGGCCCTGAAGCGGGCCGGGCTCCGCGTGCCGCTCGTGGGCCTGGAAAAGCGCAAGGAGACCCTGGTCACCCCTGAGGGCCGGCGGATCCGCCTGCCCCTCGACCACCCCGGGCTGAGGCTTCTAATCCACGTCCGCGACGAGGCCCACCGCCACGGCGTCCGCTATAACCGCGAGCGGCGGGGAAGGAAGATCCTGAAAAGCCTCTTCGAGGGCATCCCCGGCATCGGCGAGCGCCGCCGCGCCGCCCTCGCCGAGCGCTACCCGAGCCTCGAGGCCCTCCGGCAGGCGAGCCTCGAGGAGCTCGCCCGGGTCCCGGGGATGAACCGCGCCGCCGCCGAAAGCTTAAAGCGCGCCCTGGAGGAGCGCCTTGCGCGTCGCGGCTAGCTTCCTCGGGATCCTGCTCTTTTACCTCCTCGGCGAGGGACTTTCCCGGGCGCTCGGCCTGCTCCCGGGGTCGCTCTGGGGCATGGCGCTCCTCTTCTTGGCCCTAAGGCTCGGCCTGCCCGAGGCCTGGGTCGCCCCCGCGGCCGGGGTCTTGCTCCGCGCCATGGCGCTTTTCTTCGTGCCGGTGGGAGTCGGCGTCCTCGCCTACGCCGAGCTGCTCGCTTCGCACGCGCTCGCGGTCGCCCTCGCCCTCCTCCTCGGCACCGCGCTTACCCTGCTTCCGCCCGCCCTTCTGCTGGGAGGCCGGCGGTGAGCCTTCTTCTCCTCACCCTCCTCGCCTACTTCATAGCCGAGGCCCTCTACCGGCGCCGCCCCCGGCCCTGGCTGAACCCGGTGCTGATCGCCGTCGTCCTCGTCGCCCTGGCGATCCTCCTCGCCGGCGTTCCCCTCGCGCGCTACCAGGAGGCCACCCGGCCACTCGTCTGGCTCTTGAAGCCGGCGGTGGTGGCGCTCGGCTACGCCATGCACCGGGAGTGGCGGGCGGTTCGCGAAAACGCCCTTCGCTTTTTCCTCGGGGTCGCGGCCGGCGCCGCGACGAGCCTCCTCTTCACCCCCCTCCTCGCCCGCGCGCTCGGGGCGCCGGAGGCGCTCTTGCGGGCGCTCGCCTTCAAGTCGGTGACCTCGGGGATCGCGGTGGACCTCGCGCCCCGCTACGGCGCCGACCCCGCCCTTACCGTTCCCCTCGTGATCCTCACCGGGATCCTGGGGGCGGTCCTTGGCGTGCCCCTCCTGAAGCGCCTCGGGGTCCGAAGCCCCTTCGCCCTCGGCGCCGCCCTGGGCACCGCGAGCCACGGCATCGGCACCGCCCGGGCCGCCGAGGAAGGGCCCCAGGCGCTGGCGGCGGGCGGCCTCGCCATGGCCGCCGCCGGGCTCTTCACCGGGCTCCTCGCGCCGCTGCTCCTGCCCCTCGTCGGTCTCGGGTAGGATAGGCGCTTGATGCGCGACGTCAAGGCCGAAATCCGCGCCGCCCTCGAGGACGCCCTCAAAAAGCTCGGCGTCGAGCCCCCGGGGCAGATCCCGGTGGAGCTCGCCCCCAAGGACAAGCCCGGCGACTACGGCACGCCCCTGCCCTTTCAGCTTGCCCGGGTGCTGCGAAAGCCCCCGCCCGAGATCGCGAGGACCCTCGCCGAGACCCTCGAACCGCCGCCCGGGGTGCGGGAGGCGATCCCGGTGGGGGGGTTTTTAAACTTCGCCTACGACCCCGGCTACCTCGCCGCCGCGGCCAGCACGCCGCCCGAGCCCTTCCCGAAGAAACCGGGCAAGATCGCCGTCGAGCACACCTCGGTCAACCCCAACAAGGAGCTCCACATCGGCCACCTCCGGAACGTCGCCCTGGGCGACGCGGTGGCGAGGATCCTCGCCTACGCCGGGTACGAGGTCGAGGTCGAGAACTACATTGACGACACCGGCCGCCAGGCGGCGGAAAGCCTTTTCGCCATCGAGCGCTACCGGGAGGCCCCCAAGGAGGGCGAGAAGTACGACCACTACGCGGGCCGGCTCTACGTGCGGCTCCACGCCGAGCTCGCCGAGGAGGGGAAGCGGGAGGAGCTCGAGCCCGGGATCCGGGAGGTCCTGAAAAAGCTCGAGGCCGGCGAGCTCCGGCGGGAGATCGAGCGGATCCTGGCCGCCCAGCTCGCCACCATGTGGCGGCTCGGCGCCGAGTACGACGTGCTGCTCTGGGAGTCCGACATCGTCCGGGAAGGCCTCCTCGAAAAGGCCCTCGCCCTGCTCAGAAAAACCCCCTACGTCTTCGAGCCCGAGGAGGGCAAGTACCAAGGGACGCTGGTCTTCGACACCTCGAGGTTCATCCCCGGCCTCGAGGACCCCTACCTGGTCCTCGTCCGCTCCGACGGCACCGCCACCTACACCGCCAAGGACATCGCCCTCCAATTTTGGAAGATGGGCCTCCTTTCCGGGCTCAAGTTCAGGCCCTACGGCCCCCAGCCGAGCGGGCGCCCCCTCTACACGAGCCACCCCGAGGGCGAGCCCATGCCTTTCGGCAAAGCCACCGCTACAATCAACGTCATCGACGTGCGCCAAAGCTACCCCCAAGAGGTCCTGAAGGCGGCCCTCCGCGCCCTCGGCCGGGAGGACCTCGCGTGCGCCCACGTCCACCTCGCCTACGAGACCGTCCTGCTTGAGGGCAAGCCCCTCTCTGGCCGCAAAGGCCACGTGGTCAGCGTGGACGAGCTCATCCAGGAGGCGGTGGCCCGCGCCCGGGCGATCGTCGCCGAGAAAAACCCCGACCACCCCGACCCCGACCTCGCCGCCGAGCAGGTGGGCGTCGGCGCCATCCGCTTCGCCATGGTCAAGACCGAGCCCCGCCGCCAGATCGACTTCCGCTGGGACCAGGCCCTCTCGTTCGAGGGCGACGCCGGTCCCTACCTGCAGTACGCCCACGCCCGCGCCGCCTCGATCCTGAGGAAGGCCCGGGAAAAGGGGCTTTCCCCCGAGGCCCCCCTGCCCCAAGGCGCGGAAGGATCCGCGACCCCCTACGAGGCCGAGCTGGCCAAGGC
>JALVVO010000074.1 GCA_027023345.1 Thermaceae bacterium | reverse complement strand
GGTAGGCGAGGCCAGACGAAGGAAGAAGGAAGGTTGTGTGAACGTTTCGGGAATAGGGGGCGGGGGTATCCTCAGCCCTTGGCGACGGCGATGAGGACCACCTCGTTCTCGATCCAGACGTGGCGGTTCTCGAGCCGGATCCAGCCCTGCTTGTAGAAGCGGCTGAGGGTGCGGCTCATGATCTCGGGGACGGTGCCGAGGAGCGCCGCGAGCTCGGCGTTGGTGGGGAGCTCGAAGCCCTGGCCCTCGGCCTCGAGCCGCTCGACCAGGTAGCCGACCAGGCGCTCGAGCACGTCCTGAAAGGTGAGCTTGGCGAGGAGCCGGATCAACGCCCGCTGCCTTTGGGCCAGGTAGCGGAGCGCCCCGCGGGCGACCGCCGGCTCCGCTTCCAGGAGCTCGAGGAAGGTGCCCTTGGGCACCGCCAGCACCTGGGCTGGGGTCGCGGCCTCGGCGGAGGCGGGGTAGCGGGCCTCGTCAAGGAAGACCGCCACCTCGGCGAGGGGGGAGCCGGGGCCCTCGAGGTGCAAGACGATCTGCCGGTCCCCGTCGGGGTGGCCCTTATAGACCTTGACCCAGCCCTCGACCACGACGAAGAACCGCTCCACCGGGTCCCCCTCGAGGAAGAGGACCCCGCCCCGCACGAGCGTCCGGAGCTCGCTTGCGCGGGCGAGGCGGCGAAGCCCCTCGGCGCTCGCCGCCTCCAAGAACCCGACCTTGGCCAAGACCTCTTCGAGCGCGCGTCCCATCGGCGATATAGGCTAAGTTTACGATGATCCCCCGCTACCAGACCCCGGAGATGGCGCGGCTTTGGAGCGAGGTGGAGAAGTTCCGCCGCTGGGCCGAGGTGGAAAGGCTCGCGCTCGCCGCCTGGGAACGGCTCGGCCGAGTGCCCCGGGGCCTCTCCGAGCGGCTCGAGGCGAGCCTGAGGGCGCGCCCCCTCGACGAGGCCTTCGCCCGCCGCGTCGCCGAGCGGGAACGGGTGACCCGCCACGACCTCGCCGCCTTCGTGGACGTCCTGGGCGAATGGGCGGGGGACGCGGAGCTCCGGCGCTACCTCCACTTCGGCCTGACCAGCACCGACGTGGTGGACACCGCCCAGAACCTGGCCTTGAAGGAGGCGCTCGGTCTCGTCCTAAAAGCGCTGGAAGGCCTGCTCGACGCCCTCAAGGAAAAGGCGCTCCGCTACAAGGACCTCCCCGCCGTCGGCCGCACCCACGGCGTCCACGCCGAGCCCACCAGCTTCGGCCTCAAGTTCGCCCACTTCTACGCCGCCTTCCGGCGCCACCGCGAGCGCCTGGTCCGGGCCCGGCGGACGATCGCGGTGGCCAAGCTCTCGGGGGCGGTGGGGAACTACGCCATGATCCCCCCCGAGGTCGAGGCCTACGTCGCCCGCGCGCTGGGCCTCGCCGTAGACCCAATCACCACCCAGGTCACCCCCCGCGACCGGCACGCCGAGGTCCTGGCCGCGCTCGCCCTGCTCGGGGCCGAGCTCGAACGCCTGGCGGTGGAGATGCGCCACCTCGCCCGCACCGAGGTCGGCGAGGTCGAGGAGGGCTTCCAAAAGGGGCGCCAGAAGGGCTCCTCGGCGATGCCCCACAAGAAGAACCCGGTGGGCTTCGAAAACGTCTCGGGCCTTTCCCGGATGCTCCGGGGCTACCTCACCCCGGCCCTCGAAAACGTCCCCCTTTGGCACGAGCGCGACATCAGCCACTCCTCGGTGGAGCGGGTGAGCCTCCCCGACGCCACCACCCTGGCCCACTACCTCCTCCGCCGGAGCACGGGGCTTCTTCGCGAACTCGTGGTGCACGAGGACCGCGTCCGGAAAAACCTCGAGCTCACCCGCGGCCTGGTCTTCAGCCAGCGGGTGCTCGGCGCGCTCATCGAGCGGGGCCTGACCCGGGACGAGGCCTACCGGCTGGTGCAACGGGCGGCGATGCGCACCTGGGAGGAGGGGATGCCCTTTAAAAACGCGCTCCTCGACGCGGGCGCGCCCCTTTCCGAAGCGGAGCTCTCCGCCCTCTTCGACCCCGCCTTCTACCTCCGGTACGTGGATGACCTCTACCGCCGGGTGGGTCTGTTGTAGCCTTAGTAAAAGGGCTTTCGGAAAGGAGGCGCGATGGCCGTCCGTGGACTTACCTTCGACTTCTGGGGAACCCTCTTCACCGAGGGACCGAAGTTCTTGGAGGTCGTGCTCCCCAAGCGCTACGAGATCCTCCTCGACGCCACCAGCGAGGCCGGCGTCCCCGCCGACGAGGAGGCGGTTCGCGAGGCCTACCGGGCGGCCTCGGCCGCCTTCCGGGCCGCCTGGGAGGCCGGGGAGCACATGTCCAACTTCGACCGCGTCGCCTACATCTTCAAGACCCTGGGCGTCCCCTACGACGAGGGGCTGGTGGCGCTCACCGCCCGAAAGCTCGAGGACGCCGCCCTCGAGGGCGACCTCGTCCCCCTGCCGGGGACCCTCGAGGCGATCCCCGCCCTCGCCGAGAACTACCCCCTCGGGATCGTCTCCGATACCGGCCTGACCCCGGGGCGGGTCCTCCGGGAGCTGCTCGCCCGGCAGAACTTCGCCCGCTACTTCTACGCCATGAGCTTCTCCGACGAGACCGGGGCGGTGAAGCCGAGCCCGGAGGCCTTCCACCACGCGCTCTCCAAGATGGGGGTCGAGCCCAAGGCCGCCCTCCACACCGGCGACCTCCCCCGGGCCGACGTCGAGGGGGCCTTCGCCGCCGGCTACGCCTACGCCGTGCTCTACACTGGCCGCACCGCCCGGGACCCGCGGGGCATCCAGCCCACGGCGATCCTCAACGACCACCGCGAGCTCGTCAAGCTACTCCCCCGGCTTCGCTAGCCGGACGCCGAAGCCCGGGGGCCTTAGCTCGGGAAAATCGGGGTTGCCCTTGCGGGGGGGCAGCCGAGGCACCCGCTCGGCGGGGTGGGGCTCGCCGCGGGCGCAGTAGGGGCAGTCGGGCCGCTCCTTGACCCGGGTGACGCGGGCGGGCACGCCCATCACGATCGCGTGGGGCGGCACGTCGCGGGTGACCACCGCCATCGTGGCCACCATTGCGTCGTCGCCGATCTTGACCCCGGCGAGGACGGTGGCGTGGTAGGTGATCCGCACCCCGGTCCCGAGCAGGGTGTGTTTCAAGGTGACGTCGGCCTGCTCCCGGACGTCGTGGGTGTGGCTGTAGATGTTGGCGTAGTCGGCGATCGAGACCCGGTCCATCAGGGTGATGCCGCCGATGTCGTCGAGGAGGACGTGGCGGTGGACGACGACGTCGTCGCCGAGCTCGAGGTTGTACCCCACCGAGAACTCGACGTTCTGGAAGAACTTGGGGTTCTTCCCCACCCGCTTGAAGATGAAGGGGGCGAGGGTGGCGCGGATCCGGACCCCGCTGTGGATGCTCTGGCCGAGGGGGGTCAGGTCCAGGCTCTTCCAGAGCCAGAGCAGCGGCTTCACCCTTTGAAACTTCTCCTGGTCGGTGGCGGCGTAGTACTCGGCCTCGAAGGTGACGTTCGCCGGGTCCAGCGCGAGCGCGGCCATGGGCGAGCGCTCGGCGAGCTCGTCGAAGCTCGAGGCGTAGAGGAGCTGGGCGAGGATCTCGCGCACCAGCGCGTTCCGATCGGTGGCGGGGTCGGAGAGGCGCTCGGCGAGCTCGCCTAGAAAGCGGTCGAGCTCGCGCTCGGCCTCCGGGGTCACCTGCCGCGGCAAGAGCCAGGGCATGGGATTATCTTGCCGAGCCCGCGCGGGGAGCGCAAGGAGCTAGCGGTAGCCGAGCTCCCGGAGCGCCTCCGGGTCCTTGCGCCAGTTCTCGTAGACCTTGACCCGAAGGTCCAGGTAGACCTTCCGGTTCAGGAAGACCTCGAGCTGCTTCCTCGCCGCCTGGCCGATCTCCTTGAGCTTGCGCCCGCCCCGACCGATCACGATGGGCTTGTGGGCCTCGCGCTCGACGTAGAGGGTGGCGGCGATGTAGAGCACGCCGTTCTCCCGCTCGGCGACCTCGTCCACCTTCACCGCGACCGAGTAGGGCACCTCTTCATAGAGGCGCTTCATCGCCTCCTCACGGATGATCTCGGCGACCCACTCCTCGAAGGGCTGGTCGGAGCGGGCGAAGTCCTCGGGGTAGTAGAAGGGCCCCTCGGGCAGGTGGGCGAGGATCTCGGCCTTGAGCTCGGCCACCTCCTTCTCGTCGAGGGCGCTGATCATCCGCACCTCGTCCACCTCGGGAAGGAGCTCGCGGTAGGCGGCGAGGGCCTCGTCGGGGTACTTGGCGGCGTCCTTCTTGTTCCCTACCAGGTAGATCGGGACCTTGCCCACGAGGGCCCTTAGCGCCTCGGCGACCATCCGGTCCTCCTCGGTGGGGGGGTGGCGCAGGTCCACGAGCCAGAGGATCAGGTTCACGTCGGCGAGCGCCTCCTTGACCTGCTCGTTGATGTAGTCGCCGAGGGCGTCCATGGGCTTATGGAGCCCGGGGGTGTCCACGAAGACCGCCTGCCGGTTCCCTTCGGTAAGCACCCCGCGCACGCTCTTGCGGGTGGTCTGAGGGCGGGGGCTGATCGGCGCCACCTTGACCCCGAGGAGGTTGTTCAAAAGCGTGGACTTGCCCACGTTGGGCTTGCCCACGATGGCCACGAAGCCGGAGTAGGTCTTCTCGCTCACAGGAACCAGGATAAGGCCTAGGTAGAGTAGCGGGGTGGAGGCCCGCTGGCTGGCCCTGGCCCTCGCCCCCGGGGTGGGCCCGAAGCGCTTTCGGGAAGCGCTGGCCCGGCACCCCGACGACCCCGACGCGGCCGCCCGCGCCCTGGGGACGAAGATCCACGCCGCCTACCGGGAGACCCGCGAAAAGGGCGCGGCCGAACGGATCCTCGAGAAGGCTGAGGCGCTTGGCGCTCGCGTCCTCGGGCCCGGGGACGAGGGCTACCCCGAGGGGCTTTTGCACCTCCCCGACCCGCCGGTCCCCCTCTTCGCAAAGGGCGAGGTCCCGCCCTGGGAAGGGGCGGTGGCGATCGTCGGCACCCGGCGGGCGAGCCCCTGGGCGAAGGGGTTCGCCCGGGAGCTGGCGCGGGCGCTCGCCGGCGCCGGGGTCGCGGTGGTCTCCGGCCTCGCTCGCGGAATCGACGGCGCCGCCCACCGGGGGGCGCTCGAGGCCGGGGGGAAGACCCTCGCGGTGCTCGGGAGCGCCCTCGACCGGGTTTACCCTCCCGAGCACCGGGAGCTCGCGGAAAGGGCGGCGCTCGTCTCGGAGTTTCCCTTCGGCACCGGACCCCGGCCCGAGCACTTTCCCCGCAGGAACCGCCTGGTGGCGGCGCTTGCCCGGGCGGTGGTGGTGGTCGAGGCGCCGGAGCGCTCGGGGGCGCTGATCACCGCCCGGCACGCGCTCGAGCTCGGCCGCGAGGTCCTCGCCGTTCCCGGCCGCCCCACCGACGAAAAAAGCCGTGGGGCGAACCTCCTCATCAAGGACGGCGCGGCGCCGGTCCTCTCCGCGGGAGAGCTCCTCGAGCTCCTCGGCCTCTCGGCTCCCCCGGCGAACCGGCCCGAGCCGCCCGCGCACTTAAGGGCGCTTTACTCCGCCCTCGCCGAGCTCGGCGAGGCGCTTCCCGACGACCTGGCGAGCCGCCTGGGCGCGGACCCCGCCGCCGTCCTCGCGGGGCTCACGGAGCTCGAGCTCCTGGGTCTCGCCGAGGTTCTTCCCGGGGGCCGCTACCGGGCGCGCTGAACCAACGATCTAGAATATTTTGCAAATGGTCTGCGCCAGGTTTCCCAAAGGCGACCTTGTCCTTTCGCTCGTCTTCCTCCCGATCCTTCTGGGCCTATCTGTCTGGCTCACCTCCACCGGCAGCGGGCCCGAACGCCTGATCGGGATCCTCGGGTTTGTTCTCTGGTTCTGCCTCCTCCTAAACGCCGTTGGTCCGGGGCGCTACTGCGCCGCAGGAAGCGAGCTCTTCTTGGGCCGCAGGCGGCTTTCCCTGGCCGAGGTGCAAGGGGCCCAGGTCGCACCGGGCTCTCGCTGCCCCCTCTTCCCTGGGCTTCAGCTCGTCCTCCGCCTTCGGGAAGGGCGGGCGGTCGCCCTGCCGCTGACCTACGCGGGTTGGGAAGCGGTCTACGAGGCGATCCGCGCCGCGCGGCCCGACCTCGGCCTTCGGCCCTGGCAGGAAGAGCCCCTCATCCGGCGGGCGCTTCGGCGTGGCGGCCGCCCCCTGATCCACCTACCCAAGGAGGCGATCCTTTACCGGGGAAACGGCACCCTCGCCCTCTTTAGCGCCATTCTGCTCTTTTTCGCCCTCACCCTGCTCGGCGCCCTGGTGCCAGCAAGCCTCACGGCGTTCTGGATCGGCGTCGTCGTCTACGCCACCCTTGCCCTCTATGACCGCATCGCAAAGCCCAAGGTTCTCCTAAAAGACGACGCGGGGCGCCGAGAAGCCCCCTAAGCGCCCCGCGCGGGCGGAATGCAGCTTACTTCCCGTACTTCTCCAGCGCCTTCTCCACGAAGGCGTTGGTGTAGGTCTTCGCGAGGTCCACCTGGGCCTTCGCGAGCTTCTCGTCGAACATGGAAAGAACCTTGTAAGCGGTCTTCGGGCCCTCGGGCGGGAAGCGGCCGTCCTCGCTGAACATCGAAAGCGAGTTGGCGACGATCCTCTTATAGAGCTCGGGGTCGTTTTGGTAGTAGCTCTTCGGCATGATCGCCACCACCTCGTCGGCGCTCTTCCCCTGCATCCAGCGGAGCGCCCGCACCATCGCGTTCACCAGCCGCTGGGTGGTCTCGGGGTACTTCTCGACGAAGCTCCGCTTGGTGTAGAGCGTGGCCGCCGGGTAGGGGCCGCCGAAGACCGCGAGCGTGTCCTCGGGCTTCCGGGTGTCCACCAGCACCTTCAAAAGCCCCCGCGCCTCCAGGGTGGTGATCACCGGCTCCACGTGGCTGATCGCGTCCACCTGCCCTCGCTCGAAGGCAGCGATCGCCGAGGACCCCCCGCCGACGCCGATGATCGAGACGTCGGTGGGCTTGAGGCCGTTCTTGACCAGGAGGTAGTAGACGAAGTAGTTGGTCGAGGAGCCCGGCTTGGTGACGCCGACCTTCCTGCCCTTCAGGTCCTTGACCGACTCGATCTCGTCCGCGAGCTTCGATTGTACGCCGAGCACGATCCCCGGATACTTGCCCACGAGCACCGTGCCCACCAGGTCGCGTCCCTGGGCCTGGAGCCGGACGATGTGGTCGAAGTAGCCCATGACCACGTCGGCGGAGCCGCCGAGCATAGCCTTGAGCGCGGCCGAGCCCCCCTTGAAGTCCTGGATCTCGACGTCGAGCCCCTCGTCCTCGAAGTAGCCGAGCTGCTCGGCGACGGTGAGCGGGAGGTAGACGACCAGGCTCTTACCACCCACCGCGAGCACGACGTGCTTCTTCTCCGGAGCCGCGGCCCACGCGAGCCCCAGGAGCGCCACTACCGCCAGTACCCACTTCCTCATACCGTCCCTCCTTCCCGGCCGGGCTCGGGCCGCCACACGAGGAGACGGGCCTCGACCCGGCTTACGGCCCAGTCCAAAAGCACCACGAAGACCGCCAGCACCACCATGCCGGCGAAGACCCCGGTGGTGTCGAAGACGCCCTCAGCCTGGGAGATCAGGTAGCCGAGCCCCTTCGCCGCCCCCAGGTACTCGCCGACCACCGCCCCGATCACGGCGAAGCCGATCGAGGTGCGCAAGGAAGAGAAAATCCAGCTCGCCGCCGAGGGGAGGTAAACGTGCTGAAGGAGCTGCCGCCCGCTGGCCCCGAGCATCCGGGCGTTGGCCAGCACCACCGGGTTCACCTCCTTGATCCCCTGGTAGGTGTTGAAGAAGGCGACGAAGAAGACGAGCGTCACCCCGAGGGCTACCTTGCTCGCTACCCCGAGCCCGAACCAGAGGGTGAAGATCGGCGCCAGGATCACCCGGGGGATCGAGTTCAACGCCTTGATAAAGGGATCGAGCACCGCGCTCGCGGTGGGGGCGAGCGCGAGCCAGAGCCCCATGACGACCCCGAAGACGGTGCCAATCAAGAAGGCGAGCAGGGTTTCCCAGAGGGTGATCCAGAGGTGGCCGTAGATCTCCCCGCTCTTGAACCACTCGAAGATGCGCGCGGCGATGTCGCTGGGCTTGGAGAAGAAGAAGGCGTCCACCCAGCCGAGCCGGACCGAGAACTCCCAGCCGAGCACCAGAAAAAGGAGCAAGAAGGCCTGAAAAAACCGCACCCTAGCGCGCATGGGCCCGCATCACCTCCTCACGAAGGAGCCCCCAGATCTCCCGGTGGATCTTCAGGAAGTCCTCCGTCAGGCGCACCTCGGCGACGTCGCGGGGCCGGGGCAGCTCGACGGGGAAGTCGCCCACGATCCGGCTCGCCGGCCCGGCGGAGAAGACCACCACCCGGTCGGCCAGGGCGATCGCCTCCTCAAGGTCGTGGGTGACGAAGAGCACGGTCTTCCTATCCTCCTGCCACAGCGCGAGGAGTTCGTTTTCCATGAGCTGGCGGGTCTGAACGTCGAGGGCGCCGAAGGGCTCGTCCATCAGCAGGATCTTGGGACGGAGGATGAGCACCTGAGCCAAGGCGACGCGCTTCTTCATGCCTCCGGAGAGCTGGTGGGGGTAGCGGTCCTCGAAGCCCCTAAGGCCCACCTTCGCGAGCCACCCCCGGGCCTGCTCGCGGGCCTCGCCGTCCGCGACCCCGCGCAGCACGAGCCCCAGCATCACGTTCCCGAGCGCGGTCTTCCAAGGCAAGAGGCTGTCGGCCTGGAAGAGGTAGCCGGCCTGGCGGTTCAGCCCCGCGAGGGGCTTGCCGAAGATCCGTACCTCCCCCTCGGCCGGGGGCTTGAGCCCGGCGACGATGTTCAAGAGCGTGCTCTTGCCGCAGCCGGTGGGCCCCACGATGGCCACGAACTCACCGGGCGCGGCCACCAGGTCCACACCCCGGATGGCCACGTAATCGCCAAAGCGCTGGGAAACGCGACTCAACTGGATGGCGGGTGCACTTGCATCGCTGCGCATGATTTTGCGCGATTGTAATCCCCCGCCCCTTACCCCGGCAAGCGGAGACGCCGTGTGACGCTCCGGTGACGCGAAAAGGCCAGGGTGAAAAGGGGGGTATGCGTATGCCAAGACCCGGAACGAAGACCCTACTCTCGGCGCTGGTCCTCGCCCTGGCCGCCTGCGGGAACACCGGCGAGCCCTTTCAGGTGCTGCGGGTCTCGCCCGAAGACGGCTACCAAGGCTTCCAAAAGGACGACGTGATCGAGGTGGCGTTCAACGCGCCGGTCAACGAAGCCAGCCTTTCCGCCGCCTACCGCTCGGAGAGCGAGGGGCTGAGGCCCGGCCAGGTGACCTTCACCCTGCTCGAGGACGGGTACGTGCTCCAGATCGCGCCCAAGAATCCGCTACCCTACAGCCCAGACGAAAGCCGCTTGCACTTCCGCTTCACCCTGGGAACGGAGCTCACGGACCGGCACGGGCGGCACCTGGCGGCCCCGCTCTCGGTGACCTTCTCCACCTTACGCACCCGGAGGGCCGCCATCCTGAGCAACGCCGCGCTCGACGGCATCGTGGCCCAGGTTTCGGGCGGGGTCCAGTACCAGGTCTTCGCCGAAGGCAGCCTCGTCGCCGCCGGCGACGGCAACCACGACGAGGTGTTCCGCGGGTTCCTCGCCTTCCCCTGGCCCAAGGACCTCGTCGAGCCCCTGGCCGCCGAGCTTCGCCTCTACTCTCCGGCCAAGAACGGCAGCCCCTTCCAAAACCTCGGCAAGCTCGCCTTCGAGCTCATGGACCTCGGGGATCGACTGAGCGCCGCGGACTTCCTGGAAGATCCCCTGATCCCGGCCGAACGCCTCGAGGACGGGAGCGGCTTCGCCGTCGGCCAGTACCTGACCTACGAGCTCGGCGGCTACGCGGTGGAGGCCTTCGCCCGCGGGCTCGGCCGGCTCGACCTACGGCTCGCCTTCGAGACCGGAACCAACGGCGACCAAAGTTCCGACGCGGCCCTCTTCTACGCCCGGGAGGCGGAGGCCTCGGTCGGCCCCGACCTGCTCCCCACCCTCTTCCTCACTTACCTCGCCCCCTAAGGGGACGCGGACCCTTTCTCCGGGGGCCGGCTCTGGTATCCTCGCGGCGTGGTCGAGCGGGTCTACCTGGCGAGGCCCCGGGGCTTTTGCGCCGGCGTGGTGATGGCGATCCGAACGGTGGAGAAGGAGGCCCAAAGGAGCGAGGGCGACCTCGTCGTCTACCACCAGATCGTCCACAACGAGACCGTGGTCCGGCGCCTGGAGGAGGAGCACGGGGTGCACTTCGTCGAGGACCTGGACGAGATCGCCGAGCTCAAAAAACGCCACCGGCTCTCGGGCAAGATCGTCTTCTCCGCCCACGGGGTCCCCCCCGAGGTCCGCCGAAGAGCGGCCGAGCTCGGCCTTTTGCAGATCGACGCCACCTGCCCGCTCGTGACCAAGGTGCACACCGAGGCGAAAAAGTACGCCTCCCTCGGCTACACGATCCTCCTGATCGGCGACTCCGCCGACCACCAGGAGGTGAAGGGTACCCTTGGCGAGGCCCCGGACCACACGATCCTGGTCGCGGTCCACACCCAGGTGGGCAAGGACCCCCGCCTCGCCGACCCCCGCACCGTCGAGGTCCCCGACCCCGAGAAGGTGGTGGTGCTCACCCAGACCACCCTCTCGGTGGACGATACCGACGCCACCATCGAGATCCTGAAGCGCCGCTTCCCCAAGCTCGTCACCCCCAGCCGGAGCGACCTCTGCTACGCCACCAAGAACCGCCAGGACGCGGTGCGCCGGCTGGCCCGCCACGTGGACCTTTTCCTGGTCCTCTCGAGCCGCCACTCCTCGAACGGGATGCGGCTATACGAGCTGGCCTCGGCGCTCACCCGGGCGGTGCGGATCGACGGGCCCGAAGATCTCGAGGAAGCCTGGTTCGAGGGGGTGCAAAACGTTGGCATCACCTCGGCGGCGAGCACCCCCGAGGACTTGGTTCAGGGCACGGTGGCCTGGCTCAGGGCCCGCTGGCCCGGGCTCAAGCTCGTGGAGGAGGGCGAGTGGGAGCAGATCCGCTTCCGGGAACCCCAGCCCAAGACCCCCGAGGAGGTCCTGGCCGAGCTTTGAACGCCGCCTACGCCTTCGCGGTCGCGCCCATGCTCGAGCGCACCGACCGCCACTTTCGCTTCCTCTTCCGGCAGATCAGCCGCGGGGCGCGGCTCTACACCGAGATGGTGGTGGACCAGGCGATCCTGCGGGGAGACCGCGAGCGCCTGCTCGTCCACCGCCCCGAGGAGCGCCCGCTCGCCCTCCAGATCGCGTCCCGCGAACCCGGGGACGCAGCCCGAGCGGTTCGGCTTGCCCTTCCCTACGGCTTCGACGAGATCAACCTGAACGTCGGCTGCCCCTCGGAGAAGAGCCAAGCGATGGGCATCGGGGCAGCGCTCTTCCGCGAGCCCGAGCGGGTGGCGGCAATCGCCGAGGCGGTCTACGCCGAGACCGGCGTGCGGATCAGCGTCAAGCACCGGCTCGGCCTCGACGAGGACGAGGGCTACGCCCCCCTCGCCCGCTTCGTCGAGCGGGTGGCGGCGGCGGGGGTCCGGGTCTTCGTCGTCCACGCGCGAAAGGCCCTCCTCTCGCTCTCCACCCGGAAAAACCGCGAGGTGCCTCCCCTCCGGCACGACCTCGTCCACCGCCTGAAGCGGGACTTCCCCGAGCTCACCGTGGTCACGAACGGGGGCATCCGCACTCTCGAGGAGGTCCGCCACCACCTCGCCCACGTGGACGGAGCGATGGTGGGCCGGGCCGCCTACGAGGACCCCTGGCGCTTCGCCCGCGTGGACGAGGAGGTCTTCGGCCTCGCCCGCCGGCCCGAGCGCTGCCGGGTGGCGAGGACCATGCTCACCTACCTCGAGGCCGAGCTCGCCCGGGGCACGCCGGGGCGGGCGGTGGTCCGGCACCTCGTCCCCCTGTTCCGGGGCGTTCCCGGGGCCCGGGCCTGGCGCCGGGCCCTCACCGAAGGTCCCGCGACCCCCGAGGGGCTCGAGCGCGCCCTCGCTTTAGTAGAATGCAGCAAATGAACACCTTTGCCCTAATCCTCCTCGGCCTGCTCGTGCTGGCGCTTGCCTTCCTGGTCGCCACCTACAACCGCCTGATCAGGCTCAAGAACCAGATCGACTACGCCCGGGGGGCGATCGAGGCGCTCCTCAAAAAGCGCTACGACCTCGTCCCCAACCTGGTGGCGACGGTCAAGGCCTACGCCAAGCACGAGCGGGAGACCCTCGAGCGGGTCACCGAGCTCCGGAGCCGCATCGGCCAGGCCAAAAGCGACGAGGAACGCTTCAAGCTCGAGGGCGAGCTCGGCGGCCTCCTCGGCCGCCTGCTGGTGCAGCTCGAGGCCTACCCCGAGCTCAAGGCCAACGAGAACTTCCTCCAGCTCCAGGCCGCCCTCAACGAGATCGAGGAGCAGCTCGCCGCCGCCCGGCGCGGCTACAACGCCGCCGTGGTCCAGTTCAACAACGCGGTGGAGATGTTCCCCTCGAACCTGGTCGCCCGCTGGATGAACCTCGCCCCCCGACCGGTCTTCGAGGCTGGCGAGGCGGCGCAGGCCGCCCCCAAGGTGGGCGATCTCTTTGGATCCTAGCCCTTGGACCTGAAGACCTACGCCCGACTGCGCGCCCGCTTCCCCGGGCTCGAGGCCGAGCGCCGCCTGGCCTGGGCGCTTCTGGTCCTGGTCTGGGCCGGGGGGCTCGGGCTCGGAACCAGCCTCGGGGTCATGCTCCTGCACCTGGGAGGAACGCCGCTCCACGCCCTCCTCGCCCTGGCCGCCGGCGGCGGCGCCGCGCTGTGGCTGAGCCCGGCGGTGCGCTACCCCTACCAGCGGCGGTTCAAGCGGGAGCTGGTCAAGCCCCTCCTGGAAGGCCAGTTCGAGAACGTCGCCTACGCGCCGCTCGGAAGCGTGGGGCCGCTCGAGGTCGAGGCCAGCCTGCTCTTCGAGAGCTTCCCGCCCGAGGCCTTCCAGGGCGAGGACCTGGTCACCGGCTGGGTCCAGGGGGTTTCGGTGAAGTTCTCGGAGGTCCGGATCGGCCCGAGGATCCGGGAAAAAAGGCGGCTGGGCCGGAGGAGGTACGTGCTCGAGCCCGGCGTCTTCTCCGGTCTCTTCTTCGTGGCCGACTTCCACAAGCCCGCCCCCGGCATCGTCGTCGCCTACCCCGAGCGCTGGCTGCTCAAGAAGCCGCCCCTCGACCTGGAACCGGTCCGGATGGAAGACCCTCGCTTCGAGCGCCACTTCCGGGTCTTCGCCTCGGAACGGCTCTTCGCCTTCTACGCCCTTTCCCCCGCGTTGATGGAGACGCTCGCCGGGTTCGCCGAGCAGACCGGCCCTCTGGCCTTCTCCATCGCCTACGGCAAGCTCTACCTGGCGGTCCCCGGCGGAAACCGGCTCGAGCCCCCGCTCTTCGGCTCGCTCAGAAACCCCGCGCTTTATCAGGGTTTTCTCGACGAGGTAGGGCGGTTTTTGGCGCTCGTCGAGGCCCTACGCCTGAACCGGAGGATCTGGGGCGAACCCTGACCGCTCCAGGACTCAGCCCGCGAGCACGATCCCCTCGGGCCAGGCCCCGCCGAGCGCCTCCCACGCCCTTCGCATGTCCTGGGGCACGGGCGCGGTGAAGGTAAGGAAGCGGCCGGTGAGAGGGTGCGGGATCCGGAGCTCGTAGGCATGAAGCGCCTGGCGCGGCATCGCCGGGTGGGGCTTGCCGTAGAGCGGGTCCGAGAGGATCGGGGCGCCGAGGTGCTTCAGGTGCACCCGGATCTGGTGGGTGCGGCCGGTGTGGGGCCGGGCCTCGACCAGGGCGTAGTCCCCCTCCAGGGCAGAGAGCACCTCGACGTCGGTCTCGGCGTAGCGGGGGGCGATGCCCCCCACCGCCATCTTGTTCCGCTGCTGCGGGTGGCGGCCGATCGGCGCCACCAGGGTCATCTCCCGGGGCACCCCCCGGGTGATCGCGAGGTAGCGCTTCAGGACAAAGCGGTTTTTGAAGGCTTCGGCGAGCTTCATCTGGGCGAACGGGGTCTTCCCCACCACGATCGCCCCCGAGGTGTCCCGGTCGAGCCGGTGGACGATCCCGGGGCGGACCTCCTCCACCCGCTCGGCCTCCACCGGTCCCTGCCCGAAGTAGGCGAGGAGCCGCCCCACCAGGCTCCCCCGGGGCTCACCGGGGGCCGGGTGGGTGAGGAGGCCCGGGGGCTTATTCACCACCAGGATCGCCTCGTCCTCGTAGAGGACCTCGATCGGCTTCTCCTCGGGCTCGACCCGCGGCGGCGGCTCGGGCGGGCGCTCGACGACGACGACCTCGCCCCGCGGGCGGTAGGCGGGCTTGGTGACCACCCGGTCCCCCACCCGCACGTGCC
>JALVVO010000073.1 GCA_027023345.1 Thermaceae bacterium | reverse complement strand
TCCCGCGAAGGCCGGCGGGGGGTGCGCCCCCCGGGGCCGAAGGGGGCCGACCCCAAGGCGCTCTTCGGCGAGGAGAACCTTCGCGAAACCCCGCTTCGCCTGCCCGAGGTGGACGAGCTCACCGCCCTTCGCCACTACACCAACCTCTCCCGGCGCCAGGTGGGGGTGGACACCACCTTCTACCCCCTCGGTTCCTGCACCATGAAGTACAACCCCCGGGTCCTGGAGGCGGCGGCCGCCCGGTTTGCCGGCCTTCACCCCTACCAGGATCCCGAGAGCGCCCAGGGGGCGCTCAAGCTCATGTTCGAGCTCGGCGAGTACCTGAAGGCGCTCACCGGCATGGACGCGATCACCCTCCAGCCCGCGGCCGGGGCCCACGGCGAGCTCACCGGGATCCTGGTGATCCGGGCCTACCACGAGGACCGCGGCGAGCTCGATCGGCGCCGGGTGGTGCTCGTTCCCGACAGCGCCCACGGCTCGAACCCCGCCACCGCGGCGATGGCCGGGTTCGAGGTGCGGGAGGTGCCCTCCGGCGAGGACGGCGAGGTGGACCTCGAGGCCCTTAAGCGCGAGCTCGGCGACCACGTGGCCGCGATCATGCTCACGAACCCCAACACCCTGGGGATTTTCGAGCGGAGGATCCGGGAGCTCGCCGAGGCCGCCCACGCCGCCGGCGCCCAGCTCTACTACGACGGGGCCAACCTGAACGCGATCATGGGTTGGGCGCGGCCGGGGGACATGGGCTTTGACGTGGTGCACCTGAACCTGCACAAGACCTTCGCCACGCCCCACGGCGGCGGCGGGCCGGGTTCGGGCCCGGTGGGGGTCAAGGCGCATCTCGCTCCCTACCTGCCGGTGCCCGGGGTTCGCGAGGAGGGGGGGCGCTACCGGCTCGACTTCGACCGGCCGAAGAGCATCGGCCGGGTGCGGAGCTTCTTCGGGAACTTCGGCGTCCTGGTCAAGGCCTACGTCTACATCCGGCTCCTTGGGCTCGAGGGCCTCAAGCAGGCCGCCGCCCTCAGCGTGCTGAACGCCCGCTACCTGAAGGAGCTCCTCAAGGCGCGGGGCTACCGCGTGCCCTACGACGGCCCCACCATGCACGAGTTCGTGGCCCAGCCGCCGGAGGGCCTAAGGGCCCTCGACGTGGCTAAGGCGCTCCTCGACGAGGGGTTCCACCCGCCCACGATCTACTTCCCCCTGATCGTCAAGGAGGCGCTGATGGTGGAGCCCACCGAGACCGAGGCCAAGGAGACCCTGGAGGCCTTCGCCGAGGCCCTCGGACGGATCGCCGAGCGGGGCAAGGCGGACCCCGACTGGCTCCGCGGGACCCCCTACACCACCCCGGTGCGCCGGCTCGACGAGGTCAAGGCGAACCGGCGACCGGTACTCCGCTGGCGGTCTGCGTAAGGAAGGGTTCGGCGTACCGGCGGAGGGTTTCGCGAAGGGCGAGGAAGCGTTTTTGTGCCTCGGTCCCCGGCCAGTCCTCGGGAAGGAGGTCCGGGGGCAGGCCAGGGTCTAGGAAGAGCGTCTTCCGGCGCTCGTGGACGAGCCGCACGAGGCTCTTGAAGGCGGCCTCGGGGGCCTTCGGGGTGGGCCAGTCCTGCCTTAGGAAGGCCTCGTGGGCGGCCCGGGCGGCGGCGAGGTCGTAGCTCTTTTCCAGGAGGGCAGCGAGAGGGACCAGCGAGCGCCGTTCCGCCAGGAAGAGCTCGACGTAGTGCTCGAGCCCATAGAACCGCACCAGGTCCCGGGCGGCGTCGAGCCGGGGGCTGGGGTTGATCCAGACCCCGGGGTAGGGCGCGCCGAAGCCGAGGAGCACGAGCTCCTTCCGGAAGCGGTCGCGGTCGCCCCGGCGGTCCTCGGGGACGTGGTGCAGGAGGACGCGAAGCCGCCCGTCCCAGGGGGCCTCGGGGTCGTAGAGCCGGCTTTGCACCTGGGCCACCTGCCAGCGCACCCGGGGCGACAGGCGGTAGACCGCCGGTCGGCCGGGCTCGCGGACCAGCCAGCCCCGGGCGGCGCTCCTCGAGACCGCCGCCCGGACCGCCGGCTCCGAGAACCCGAGCACCTTCATCCAACGAACCAGGAGGGCCACCGGGGCCTTGCCCTCGGGCCAGAGGAACTCCGCGAACAGGGTAAAGAGGGTGGAACGGGCCCGCATTACTCCAGCCTACGTCCGCGGACCCGCTCGGCGAGGTCGGCGACCACCTCGTCGAGGGGGGCGGTGCGCCGCTCGCGCCGGCGCCGGTCGCGGACCGCCACCGTGCCCTCCTCGGCCTCCCGGTCGCCGACGACCAGGATCACCGGAACTTTTTGCTTCTCCCAGTCGCGGATCTTGGCCTGCATGCGTTCGGGCCGCTTGTCCACCTCGGCGCGGAGGCCGGCGGCGGCTAGGCGATCCTGCACTAGGTCGGCGTAGGCGTGGTGGCGGTCGGTGATGGGGACGATCGCCACCTGCACCGGGGCCAGCCACAGGGGGAACTCGCCGGCGAAGTGCTCGATCAAGATGCCCATGAAACGCTCGATCGAGCCGAAGGGGGCGCGGTGGATCATCACCGGGCGGTGGGGCTGGCCGTCGGGGCCGGTGTAGGTGATGTCGAAGCGCTCGGGGAGGTTGTAGTCCACCTGGATGGTGCCGAGCTGCCACTCCCGCCCGAGCGCGTCCCGGACCACGAAGTCGAGCTTGGGGCCGTAGAAGGCGGCGTCCCCTTCTTCCACGGTGTAGTCGAGGCCCATCTCGCTCGCCGCCTCCTGAATCTGGCGCTCGGCGAGGGCCCAGTGGGCGTCGTCGCCCACGTACTTATCGGAGTCGGGGTCGCGGGTGCCGATGCGGGCGCGGAAGTCCTTCAGGCCGAGGGTGTCGAAGACGTGGAGGGTGAGCTCGATGACCTTCTTGAACTCGTCCTTGACCTGCTCCGGGGTGCAGAAGATGTGGGCGTCGTCCTGGGTGAAGCCGCGCACCCTCGTGAGGCCGTGGAGCTCGCCCGATTGTTCGTAGCGGTAGACGGTGCCGAACTCCGCGAGGCGCAGGGGGAGCTCGCGGTAGGAGCGTTTCTTGGCGGCGTAGATGCGGACGTGGTGGGGGCAGTTCATCGGCTTCAGGAGGTAGGCCTCGTCCTCCTCGAGCTCCATCGGCGGGAACTGGCTCTCGGCGTAGTAGGGGTAGTGGCCGGAGGTCTTGTAGAGCTCGAGGCTGCCGATGTGCGGGGTGGTGACCAGCTGGTAGCCCCGCTTCTTTTGCTCGGCGCGCATGAAGGCGATCAGCTCTTCGCGGACGACGTTCCCCTTCGGGAGCCAGAGGACGAGCCCCTTGCCCACCATGGGGTCGATCAGGAAGAGCTCGAGCTCCCGGCCAAGCTTCCGGTGGTCGCGCTTCTTGGCCTCCTCGAGCTTCCAGAGGTGTTCCTTGAGCTCCTCCTTCGAGCGGAAGGCGACGCCGTAGACCCGCTGCATCTGGGGCCGGCTCGCGTCCCCCTTGAAGTAGGCTCCGGCGACGTGGGTGAGCTTGAAGTGGGGCGGGATCATCCCGGTC
>JALVVO010000072.1 GCA_027023345.1 Thermaceae bacterium | reverse complement strand
AGCGGAAGCGCAAACAGGCTCCCTACCAGCGAGGCGGCGGCGAGGCCGGTTGCGGGGTGGCTCCTTAGTCCCTGGCCGAGGGCGGCGTAGGCGGCGAAGCTCACCGCCGCGAGAATGCCCGCCGCCACCCCCATGGTCCCGCCTTGAAGCCCCTTCGGCCCCACGACGAGGAGGTAGGCCCCGCCGAGGGCGAGCCCTACCCCCAAAAACGCCTCCCGCGGCAGCCGGACCCCTCGCAGGCGGTCGAAGAGCACCAAAAGCGCCGGCGCCAGGTACTGCAGGAAGATCCCCGTCGCCACGCCGGCGGCGTGGATCGCCAGGTAGTAAAAGCCCTGGGCCCCGGCGAGGGCGAGGCCGGTGAGGGCGAGCCGGCGCCACTCCGAGCGGGGCGGCGGGAGCCGGAGGAGGAGGGGAAGGAGCAGGAGCGCCGAGAGCAGAAAGCGGAGCGCGATCAGCAGCGCGGGCGGGATCTCGGCCATGAACCGCCCGGCGAGCGCCCCTCCGAGCCCCCAGAGCAGGGCGGCGGCGAGGACGTAGGCCATTACCGCCTCGGGTGGAAGGCGAGCGGGCCGACCTCTTTGAGGGCGAGCTGGCCGCAGGCCGCCCCCACGTCCACCCCCCGGCTCCAGCGGACGGTGGTGGGGATGCCCTCCTCCTCCAGGACGCGGGCGAAGCGGCGGATCCCTTCCCGCGGCGTGCCCTCCACCGGGGCCCCCTCCCAGGGGTTGAAAGGGATCAGGTTGACGTGGGCGACGATGCGGCGGCCCTTGATCAGCCGGGCCACCTCCCTCGCCTGCCAGGGGGCGTCGTTGATCCCTTTGAGCATCACGTACTCGAAGGTCACGCGGCGCTTCGTCTTCTTAAAGTAGTCGGCCACCGCGTCCATGATCGCCTCCACCGGGTAGGCCTTCGCGGTGGGGATGATCTTCCTTCGGGTCTCGTCGTCGGGGGCGTGGAGGGAGAGGGCGAGCTTGACCCCGAGGTCCTCTTCCGCCAGCCGCCGGATCCCCTTCGGGATCCCCACGGTGGAGAGGGTGATGCGGCGGGGGCTCATGCCCAGGGCGTTTTTGTCGATCATCCGGCGGACGGCGGTGCTCACCGCCTCGAGGTTCAAAAGCGGCTCGCCCATGCCCATGAGGACGACGTTCCGGATCTCCGTCGGGGCCAGGCCCTGGTGGTGGGCGATGGCAAGGAGCTGGTCGAGGATCTCCCAGGGGGTGAGGTTCCGCCCAAACCCGAGCGCCCCGGTGGCGCAGAAGGTGCAGCCGACCGGGCAGCCCACCTGGCTGGAGAGGCAGACGGTCTTGCGGTCTTTATAGGGCAGGTAGACGGCCTCGGTCTGCTTGCCGTCTTTGAGGGTGAAGAGGTACTTCACCGAGCCGTCCGCCGAGGGGAAGGCCTGGACGAGGTCGAACTCGGAGACGCGCCAGGCCTCCTCGAGCTCCCGCCGGAGGGCCCGGGGGAGGTCGGTCATCTCGTCGAACTCGCGGGCGCCCCGCTTGTAGATCCAGTGCGCGATCTGGCGCTTGCGAAAGCCCTCGCCGGGGAGGGCCTCGATGGGCCAGGGCTCGAGGATCGGGCGCTTTTCCCTCGGGCTCATACGAAGGCGTCGCGCCTCCCGAGCTTCTTGGTGAGGAGGTAGTAGAAGGTGGCGCGGAGCTTCCTACCCTGGATCGCCTTACAGACCTCCTCCAAGAGCCGGTCCATCTCCTCGTCGGTGAGGTCCACCTTGAGCTTGTTGAGGAGGAAGTTCTTCTTCACGCGCTCGAGCTCGTCCTTCTGCCCGCAGGCGACGTAGGCGCTGTCGGCGTTCCGGAAGACGATCGCGTAGTTCGCGATGAGGGCGCGAAGCAGCTCCTCGTCGGGGTTTGGGTCGTACTTCTTCACGTCTTCGAGGGCTTTTTCGAAGAGTTCCTCGTGGGTCATGCCGGCCTCCTCGGGGGTATTATATGGCAAAACTCAGGTTTCCTGTGCGCGGTTGCGCTGGACCGCGCCTGCGGGATCCAGGACGTTATGGGGGGTGGGGTTGCGCAGACGCATAGAGTGGGGTCGTTGTGGTGATGGAGAATTGCCTATACGATGGGCATATACACCTTGGGACCGCCGCAGCCGGGCGAGACCGATATAGCGCGCGCCGAACAATGCGTCCCAAGTACCAGGAAGTGGGGGAGGCAGCGGCCGGCCCCGGCTGAGGAAGCGAGTGTGGGCAGGAGGAACAAAATGAGCGCAATGGAAGAAAAGGAGGCAAGCAGGGTCAGTTGGCCTGAGATTGTGAGCGCCTATTTGACGGAGGACTGGTCCCAAGCCACCGAGCTCTCCCTGCGCTACGTTTTTGGGGACCGGACTCCGGAGCGAGTGGCCCTTTTGCCGGAAGAAGGGCTGTCTCCGGGCGAACGGGCTTACCTTAAAAACGTGCTCGATTCCTGGAGAGTTGGCACGCTTACGCTTTTCGCCGTCCGCCCGGATGGGAACCGGGAGATCGTTAGGATCACCGGCGGGCTCGACCTCGCTCAGACCGGTCGGTTGGTCGAGCGGAAGGGCTTACCTATGGCCATTTACGCCGGGCCCGAAACCCAGGGTTGGCTGGTCCTCTTGCAACGCGGCGAACCGCCGGAACTCCTCCTTCCCTTTACGTTGGAACGCCTGCTACCGGCTTATAGCTTGGCGAGAGGGCAAGCGTTTTTGGGGCTCTACCGACCACCGCAGGGATTCATGGAGGGAATGGTGGAGCTTGCCAAGCGGAAAGAGCTGGGCCTAGACAGGGGCCCCGGTGTCGCATACTCGAAAATCAAGTAAGAAGCACCTCAGCTGACCGGGAACACCCACCGAGGCGTTCTATGAGAAAATTTCATGTCTATCTCATCTCCTCGGTGCCTGGCCGCCGATTTATGAGAATCCGCTCATCCCACTCTCATACTCCCCTCGGGGCAGAGCTCCGCATGCCGGTAGGGGCAGGCTGCGCAGACCTGGGGGGAGGGGCTGGGGTCGAACACCCCTGACCGGATGGCCCTCGCCACCCGGCGGGCCTCCTCCTCAAGCCCCTGAAGCGCCACCCGCACCACCCGGCCGTGCCGCAGGTAGGCGAGGAAGGCCTCTGCCTTTCCAAGGCCCCGCGCATAGGCCCAGAGCTGCAGGAGGTGGTCCTCGGGGCGCACCTCGGCGTCGGTCTTGAAGTCGAGGACCCAGGTCGGGCCCACCAGGTCAGCGCGGCCAGCGAGACGAAGGCCCTCGAGCTCGAGGTCAAGCCCCACCTCCCCGGCCTCGGCCTCGGCCCGGAACCGTGCGTAGGCCTCCTCCTCGCGGAACCGCCGAACGAGGTCGGCGGCCTCCGCGAGGGCACCGGTCGGCAGGCCAGGGTCGAGCACCGCGAGCCTCTCGGCGTCGTGGGGGAGGCCGCGGGCCAGGGCCTCGTGCACCACAAGACCCACCCTCCTCGCCAGGGCGACCTCGTCGCCGGCCCCGGGATGGCCCGCTATGTGGGCCAGGTAGAAGCGGCGCGGGCAGAGACGGTAGTCGTCGAGAGCGGTCACCGGCAGGGCGTCGAGCGCCGAGCCCACAGCCCCAAGGAGGACATGTCTGGGCTCATTGGGGG
>JALVVO010000071.1 GCA_027023345.1 Thermaceae bacterium | reverse complement strand
CGGGGTGATGGGCGGGGGCCTGGTGGCCGACCGGATCGGGGTGCTCCCCACCTACTTCCTGGCCGGGACGGGGGTCGCGCTGGTGGGGGTCTACCTGATCCTGGCCAAGCTCAGGGACCGCCACCTTCGCCCTCGCTGAGCCAGCGGGCGGCCTCGGTGGCGTGGTAGGTGAGGATGAACTGGGCGCCGGCCCGGCGGATGCCGGTGAGGGTTTCCAGCACGACCCGCCGTTCGTCGAGCCAGCCGCGCTCGGCGGCGGCCTTGATCATGCTGTACTCGCCCGAGACCAGGTAGGCGGCGACCGGCTTTTCGAAGCGTTTCTTGAGCAGGCGGAGGAGGTCGAGGTAGGCGAGGGTGGGCTTGACCATCAGCATGTCGGCGCCCTCGGCGTCGTCGAGGCGGGCTTCCCGCAGGGCGTCCCAGGTCCCGGCGGCGGGGTCCATCTGGTAGCTCTTGCGGTCGCCAAAGGCGGGCGCGCTCGCCGCCGCGTCCCGGAAGGGGCCGTAGAAGGCGGAGGCGAACTTGACCGCGTAGGAGAGGATGGGGGTGTCGAAGAGGCCGGCCTCGTCGAGGGCCTTCCGGATCGCCCGCACCTGGCCGTCCATCATGGCGCTGGGGGCGACGACGTCGGCCCCCGCCCGGGCCTGGCTCACCGCGGTCTTGCCGAGGAGCTCGAGGGTCGGGTCGTTGGCCACCTGGTCGCCGACGAGCACCCCGCAGTGGCCGTGGGAGGTGTACTCGCAGAGGCAGGTGTCGGCGATCAGGAGGAGGTCGGGATAGTGGCGCTTCAGGAGGCGGAGGGCGCGCTGCACCACGCCCTCGTCGTCGTAGGCGCCGTGGCCCAGCTCGTCCTTTTGCTCCTGGGGCAGGACGCCGAAGAGGATCACGCCGCCGACCCCGGCCTCCCTCGCCCGGCCGGCGGCCTCGACGAGGCTCTCCAGGCTGTGTCGGTACTGGCCCGGCATCGAGGGGATCGGCTCGGGGTCCCTGGCCAGGTGGACGAAGAGGGGCTGAACGAGGTTCTTGGGCTCGAGCACCACTTCCCGCACCAGCCGCCGGATTTCCGGGGTCTTGCGCAAGCGTCGGGGACGTTCCATACCGGCCGTAGTTTATCCCCAGCCTATAATGGGGGCTCGGAGGCGCGATGAACCTAAAGAAGCTGATGAAGGAAGCGCAGAAGGCCCAGGCCAAGGCGGCCGAGATCCAGGCGCGCCTCGCCGAGACCGAGGTGGTGGGCACCGCCGGCGGCGGCCTGGTCCGGGTGGTGGCCAACGGCCACGGGCAGGTCCTCGGGGTCGAGATCCAGCCCGAGGCGGTGGACCCGGACGACGTCGAGGCCCTCGCCGACCTGGTGCTGGTGGCGGTCCAGGACGCCCAGGCCAAGGCCCGCGAGCTCGCCGAGCGCGAGATGCAGGGGAGCCTGGGGGCGCTCGGGGGCCTCCTGGGGGGCGGTTTTTGAAGCAGCCCGAGGCCCTCGTCGCTCTGGCCCGGGCGCTCGCCCGGCTGCCCGGGGTAGGGCCGAAGACCGCCCAGCGGCTCGCCCTCACCCTGGCGCTCGACAAGGGCCTCGCGCGGGAGCTCGAGGAGGCCCTCGCAAGCGCCCGGGAGCGGATCTCGATCTGCAGGATCTGCGGCAACCTGGCCGAGGGGGAGCTCTGCCCGATCTGCGCCGACGAGACCCGGGACCGCTCGATCATCGCCGTGGTCGAGACTCCCGCCGACGTCTACGCCATCGAAAAAAGCGGGGAGTTCCGGGGCGTCTACCACGTGCTCGGCGGGGTCCTGAACCCGCTGGAGGGGGTGGGTCCCGACGAGCTCAACCTCGAGGGCCTGCTCAGCCGCCTGGAGGGGGTCCGCGAGGTGCTGGTGGCCACCTCGATGACCGTCGAGGGCGAGGCCACCGCCCAGTACCTGGGCGAGCTCCTCCGGGAGCGGGGGGTGCGGGTCACGCGACCGGCCTACGGCCTGCCCGCGGGGGGTAGCCTGGAGTACGTGGACGAGGTCACGCTGGCCCGGGCGCTTAGCCACCGGCGGCCGGTGGGGGAGTGAGGGATCGTGTGGCTCTTTGACCTGGCGCAGATACCCATCGTCGAGCGAGCGGTGGTCGCCTCCGCCGACGGGCTCGTGATCGAGGCGGCCGGTCACCGGGGGCCGGATCCGGAGTACCTCGCCGCCGAGATCGCCGCCCTCCGGCGGGGCATGGAGGGGATTGCCCGGCGGCTCGGGGGCGAGCCTCGCCGCTTCGTCGTCACCCTCGACGAGCGCGAGCTCCTCGTCGTCTGCGAGGGGGAGGTCTGCGTGGGCGCGGTGATCCAGCGGGGGCCCGAGCGCCGGCAGGTGGGGCAGGAGCTCTCGCGGCTCGCCCTGTTGATTGCCGAGGAACTGGGAGGCTAGCCGATGGAAGCGCTGAAACCGCTCTCGGAGGTGCAGGGCGTCGAGGCTTGGGCGCTGGTGGGGGAGGACGGCTTCGTGCTCGAGGCCTACCGCCGCCCCGAGGTCGAGGTGGGCGACCTGCTCGGGGGCCTGGGGGCGAGCGTGCTCGCCACCGCCCGGGCGGTCGCCGAGGAGCTGGGGAAGGGGCCGATCGAGGAGGTCATGGTCGAGTACCCCGAGGGCCCGGTGCTGATGGTGCCCACCGGGAAGGGCCCGGTGCTCATGGTCCTGCTCGATCAGGTGGCCAGCCTCGGGCGGGTTCGCATCGCCTTGAAGCGGGTCGTCCCCGCGCTCTTGGAGGAGCTTCCGTGAGCGAGCTGAACCTCGACCTCGACCGGGAGACCGCCAAGGGCCGCTACGCCAACATGGCGGTGATCTCCCACACCCAGAACGAGTTCTTGATCGACTTCGCCCTGCTCCAGCCCCAGGGCCCGGCCCTGGTGGTGGCGCGGGTGATCACCAGCCCCCGCCACGCCAAGGCGCTCCTGCGCTCGCTGGCCGAGAACATCCGGCGGTACGAGGCCACCTTCGGGCCGATCGCCGAGGAGGGCGAGGCCCAGGGCCCCTGGGGGCAGGCCTAGTCGCGCATCGCCGGGAGCCCGCCGCCCGGGGGCGGGGGCAGGTCGTCGAGGCTCTCCAGGCCGAAGAGCTCTAAAAAGCGCGGGGTGGTGCGGTAGCGCCTCGGGTGCTTCCCCACCGCCTCGATCAACCCGCGCTCGAGCAGGCCCTCCAGGACCGCCGCCGAGTCCTTGCCCCGGGCGGCGTCGATCTCGGCCTTCGAGACCGGCTGGTGGTAGGCGACGACGGCCAGGACCTCGAGGGCCGCGCGGGAAAGGCGGGGGGGCCGGGGCCGAAGCGCCCGCCGCACCGCCTCGGCGTGGTCGGGGTGGACCACCAGCCGGACCCCGCCGGCGACCCGTTCGAGCCGGACGCCGAGCTCCCCGTCGGCCAGGCGGGCGGTGAGCTCGTCGAGGAGTCGCGCCACCTCCTCCGGGGGACGCCCCAGCCCGCGGGCGAGCTCGGCCGGGGTCACCGCCCTCCCGGCGGCGAAGAGGATGGCGAGGAGCGGGCCGAGTTCGGGACTCACCCTTCCTCCAGGTAGGGGGCGAGCGCCTCGGCGGGAACGGCCTCGGCGCGGAGGATCCGGCCGCGGACGAGGTCCACCACGCTGGAGGCGCGGCCGGGGGGCGGGGGGCCCGGGAC
>JALVVO010000070.1 GCA_027023345.1 Thermaceae bacterium | reverse complement strand
CCGCCCAGCCCACCCCGGGGAGGCTCGGGCCCCCGAGCAGGGCGGTGAGGCCGTCGTAGCGGCCGCCGCCGCCGAGGGCGGCCTGGGCACCGAGCCGGCGGTGGTGCACCTCGAAGGCGGTGCGGGCGTAGTAGTCGAGACCCCGGACCAGGTTTGGGTCCTCCTCGAAGGCGATGCCAAGGGCGTCGAGGAGCCCCTTTACCGCCTCGTAGTGCGCCCGGGCCTCGGGGGAGAGGAAGTCGAGAAGGGGCCGGATACCCGCCTCGGCGAGCACCTCCCGGTCCCGCTCGTCCTTGGAGTCGAGGATGCGGAGGGGGTTGCGCAATAGCCTCGCCTTTGAATCCTCCGAGAGGGCCTCCCGGTAGGGAGCGAGGGCCTCTCGGAGGTAGGCGTTGTAGCGGGCGCGATCTTCGGGGTCGCCGACGGTGCCGAGCTTGAGCGTCCAGTCCTTGAGGCCGAGCGCCTTCAATAGGTCCAAAAGGAGGGCAATCGCCTCCGCGTCCACCGCCGGCTCGGAGAGCCCCACCGCCTCAAAGCCCACCTGGTAGAACTGGCGGTAGCGGCCCTTCTGGGGCCGCTCGGCGCGGAACATCGGGCCCCGGTAGAAGAGCTTGACCGGCGCCGGCCAGACCTTCATCCCGTGCTCGAGGAAGGCCCGCATCACCCCGGCGGTGCCCTCGGGGCGGAGGACGAGGCGGCGGCCGCCCCGGTCGGTGAAGGCGTACATCTCCTTTTGCACGATGTCGCTCGTCTCGCCCACGCCCCGCTCGAAGACCGGGGCCTCCTCGAGGATCGGGGTCTCGATCTCCAGCGCCCCGGCGGCCTCGAGCACGCGCCGGGCGGTGTCCTCGATCCAGCGCTTGTAAAGGAGCGTCTCGCCGAAGAGGTCGCGGGTGCCGCGAACGGCCTTGATCACGGCTAAGAGCCTACCCCGGGCGGGGGTCCGCGGCAAGCTGACACGAACGATGTTTCATAATGAAACGCATGCGGAGGGTGTTGGCCTGGGCGCTCGGGGACGGGGTGGAGGCCGCGCGAAGGTTGGAAGCGGGCGTGCCCGCGGGCTTTCTCGAGGAGCTGGTGCGGGAGCTCCTGCTCGACGGGGAAGAGCTGAAGGCGGTCTTCGGGCTCTCCCGCGCCACCTGGTTCCGTCGCCGCCGCGCGGGGGTGCTCCGCCCCCGGGAGGCCGAGCTCGCCTACCGGGTGGCCCGGATCTACGGGATCGCGCTCTTCGCCTTTGGCGAGGACCGGAGGGCCGCCCGGCGCTGGATGCGCGAGCCGCACCCCGAGCTCGGGGGGCAGAGCCCGCTCCTCGCCGCCCGCGCCGAGCCCCTCGCGCGGGAGGCGGAGGCGATCTTGGTGCGGGCGATGAGCGGGGTGGGCCGCTAGTGCGGGCCTGGCTTTTGGTGCGGGAGGGTCGGCTCGAGGAGGCGCTCTCGGGCCGCGACGCGGCCCGGTGGGGCGGCCCCTGGAGCCCGCCTGGCCTTCCCGCCGTCTACGCCCACGAGAGCGCGGCGGCCGCGGCGCTCGCGCTTTGTGCGCGGCTCGCGGCCGCCCCCGAGGCACTTAAGGGGTACCGGTTTTATGTGCTCGAGTTCCCTGACCCCCTCGTCGCCACCCACGCCGGGTGGGACCGTCCCCAGGAGGTGGGGGCGAACTTCCTCCGGGCCGGCCGCCACCTCGCGCTCCGGGTGCCGAGCCGGCTGGCCCCAGCTACCTGGCTCTTGCTTTTGAACCCCCGGCACCCGGCCTTCGAGGCGGTGGCGGTGCGCGAGGTCGAGGCGCCTTGATAGGGACGTCGGGTCCCGTTCTTATTTCGCGTTAATATCCCTTAACCGGAATAGGACCTCACTCGGCGTAGGCCAGGACCCGGCCCACCGGAGCCGCCCGGCCGGTCACCGGGTCGGGCTCGGGCACGAGCCGGAGCGAAAGCCGTCCTTCCGAGGCCGGGATCCAGCGTTCGTCGTAGAAGTCGTAGAGCCAGCCGGCCCGGATCGCCGGCGATCGCAGCACGAGCTCGGTCGGCCCCTCGAGCTCGCCCACCAGCACCAAGCCCCGCCGGTAGAACCGCACGTAGACCCCCGCCTGCTGCTCGTACCCCTCGCCCAGGGGCTCGCCCAGGTCCGCCTGGTAGACCGGAAGGCGCTCGAGCCGGCGATCGAAGCCCACCTCGGTGTAGCCGAAGAAGCCGAGCAGCCGGGGAACGGCGTAGCCGAAGAGGATCGCGTTTTTCGGGGTCTCCGCGCGGTAGCTCCCGTCGCCGTTCGGCACGAAGCGCGGCGCCGCATAGTTCATGTAGACGTACCCCAAAAACCGCTCCCCGGCGTGCTCGCGGGCGAGCCCGGCGAGCCAGTCGAGCCACTCGAGGGTATCGGAGAGCCGACCGGTGCGGTAGTCCTCGCTCACCGGGTAGTAGATGGTGTCGGGCACCTCCACCTCTCCTCTGCCCGCGAGGTTGAGCCGGCGGCCCAGGTATTCCTCGCCGACGGCGTAGCTCTCGGTCATGTCCAGGTCCACGTGAGGCAGTACGTGGGCCGCGTTCCGAAACCCCTGGTTGCTCACCACGAGGCCCGGGCCCCGCTCCCGCAAGGCGGCGTATAACGCCCCCACCGCCTCGAGGTAGGTCCGCCCGGGGTGGCGCTCGGCGAAGGTGCGCCGCATGCCCTCGTAGGCGGGTTCCTCGATGAAGACCCCCGGTCCCCAGTCGAAGAAGACCCCGTCCCAGTCGGCCGCCGCGCGCGCCACCGCGTCGGCCTTCTTGGCCACCACTTGGTCCTCGCCGTAGTCGAAGTAGTAGTCCTGGCACCAGTCGTAGCCCATCTCCTCGCAGTGGGGGAAGGGGCCCTCGGGGTTCAGGCTCGCCCAGCTACGGTTTTGGTAGAGCCAGGCGGCGAGCGGGTCGTCGTCGGCCTCGAGCTCGTGGTAGGCCGCGGGCATCCAGTCGTAGCCGACGAGCCGGGTCCCCCGGTCACGAAGCCCGGCGTAGGCCGCGTCCGGCCCCGCCCAGAGGTCGCCGGGCTCGACCACCTCGAACCCGGCGAGCCAGTCGAGCTCCGCCCGGTCGCCCTCGCCCGCGGCGGTGGCGTAGGCCCCTTTGGCCGTGGGGTAGCGCAGCTCGGGGGCGGGGCTGCAGGCGGCAAGTAGGAACAGGAACAGCATGCCGATCACGCGCATCCCCTCAGGGTAACCGCGAGGCGCCGAAGGCCGCGCTACAATGACCGCGTGCTGGTCCCCCTGGGCAACTGGGCCGACCCCAGAAAACGCCGCCTTTTGGCCGTCCAGGCCGCGAGCGAGCGGGACGAGGCCAAGCTGCTCGAGCTCCTCGAGGTCTACCTCTTTACCAAGGGCCGGAAGAAGTCGGCGACGAGCCCGGAAACCCTGAAGACCTACCGGGTGGCGGTCCGGGACTACCTGGCCTGGGCCTGGCCCAGGGGGGCCAAGGGGCCTCGGGTGCCGATCCTGAAGGCGACCTCCGACGACCTCGACCGCTGGGTCTCGGAGCTCTTGACCCTGGGCGGCCACCTCGCCGAGAACGCCGGGCCCCTGGCGCCGGCCACGGTCCAGACCTACCTCTCGGGGGTGCGGGCCTTCTACCGGGCGCTCGCCTGGGCGGGGGCCGCCGAGCTCCCCGAGGACGTGCACGCCCCCGCCGAC
>JALVVO010000069.1 GCA_027023345.1 Thermaceae bacterium | reverse complement strand
ATCATCGTCTTCCCCGAGCCCGGGGTTCCGCTCATCAAGAGGTGGTGGAACCCGGCGGCGGCGATCTCGGCCGCCCGCCGGGCCTTCGCCTGGCCCTTGAGGTCGGCGAAGTCGGGGTAGGCCTCGGCCTCCTCCTCGCCCTCGGGGCTCGCCGGGGCGAGTTCTGCTTCGCCCTTTAAAAAGGCGATCGCTTCCTCGAGCGTTTGCACCGGAAAGGCCTCGATCCCCTCGACAAGCGCCGCTTCCCGGGCGGTGGCCGGGGGCAAAAGGAGCCGCCTCGGCCCCGCACGCCGCGCGGCCAGGGCCATGTTCACCCCGCCGGGAACGGGGCGTACCTCGCCGCCGAGCCCGAGCTCCCCGGCGATGTAAAGCCCCTCCAGCGCCTCGAGCGGCAGCACCCCCTGGGCCGCGAGCAGGGCCAGGGCGATGGGCAGGTCGAAGCGCGGCCCCTCCTTCCTCAGGTCGGCGGGGGCCAGGTTCACCACCACCCGGGCCTGGGGGTAGGGGAGGCCGGCGTTCTTGATCGCTGCCCGCACCCGGTCGCGGGACTCGTTCACCGCCGCGTCGGGCAGGCCCACCACGCTGTAGGAGGGGAGCCCGGGGCTGACGTCGGCCTCCACCGTGACCGGTACCGCCTCAAGCCCCCAGAGGGCAAAGGTCTTCGCGCGGGCGAGCATGCCCCAGGCTACCCCGGGTCACGGGGTTTCCAGGGGCGTTTTTGCACCACCGGCAAAACCGGCCCGATCGCTTCGCCGAAAAGCTCCCGGCGAAGTTCAAAGACAAGGCGTACCCGCGCCAGGGGCGCCATCGCCCGGTGCTCGGCCCGGGCCGCCTTCGCCGCCTCCTCGAAGGAGCGTTTCTTAGCTACCGGCGCGATCTTTCTCACTCCAGCGCCTCCAGGTCGGCGAGGTCCTGGGTTCGGCCAAAGGCTCGCTTCAGGACCTTCAGGGTTTCCAGGTCCACGAAGGTCACGGGCACGCCCTCGATCTCGAGGGTCTCGCGGGCCTCGTAAGCTGCGCTAAAGGAGGCGGTCTCCTCCGGGATCAGCACCAGGTCAATGCGATTGGGCGCACGCCCGAGCTGAACCACCCCCGGGGTGGTGAGGTCTTCCAAGGAGAGCCCCAAATCCTCGCCGAAGAAGCTTTGAAGGGCCTTTAGAACCCGTTTTGCGTTCTCAGGGTTCGTCTCGACCCAGAGGTCCACGTCCTTGGTCGCCCTGGGGTAGCCGTGAAAGGCGACCGCGTAGCTCCCGATCACCAGATAGCGCACGCCGACGGCGTTGAGGGCCCTGAAGAAGTCCAGGAAGTCGGGGGATAGGCGCACCAGGACCATTCTACCCGATAATGGGGCATGGCTTTCGCGCTAAGGAGCGGCTTTTTGAGCGGGACGGGGTTCTGCTTAAAGCGCTGGTTTCCGAGGGGGACCCGGCCCTGGTCCCGGCGGTGTTCCTACCCGGCTTTTTGGGGCCGGCCACGGCCTACCGGACCGAGCTCGAACGCCTCCTCCCCCGGCCGGGGGCAGCGCTTGCCCTCCGGGGTAGCCCGGGCACGGGGGCGCCCGCCTCGGGCTGGCGGGCCGAGGACTTCTACTTGGACCTGGTTTTCCTTGTCGAGCGGCTCGGCTACCCGCGGTTTTTCCTCTCCGCCTACTCGGCGAACGTGCCCCTGGCCCTCCGCTTTGCGGCGGAGCATCCGGCGCGGATTGCAGGCCTCGTGCTCATTGACTACGGGCCCAAGGTCCCGGCGGCGAGCCCGCCCTGGGCCGAGCGGCTCCGGGGTCGCCTGCCTGAGCAGGCCCTGGAGGCCCTCGTCGAGGAGTTCGAGGGCTTCGACGCCACCCCGTTGCTTGCCCGGGTGCGAGCGCCGGTGTTGCTCCTTCGCGGCGAGCCCGGCCGGGGGAGCCTCCTTTCCGAGGCCGACGCCGGGCTTTTAAAGAAGCGCCTTTCCGGCGTTCGCGAGCGGGTCTTTCAGGGCGCCGGGCACGAGGTCTGGCAGCCCGACCCCGCCGCCTACCTCGGGGCCCTCGCCGGTTTCTTCGACGCCCTCGACCCTACTCCACCGTGACGCTCTTGGCCAGGTTCCGGGGCTGGTCCACGTCGCGGCCGAGGAGCACGGCGGTCTCGTAGGCGAGGAGCTGGAGGGGGATCACCGCGAGGATGGGCGAGAGCAAGGGGTGCACCTCGGGGATGTAAAGCACCTCCTCGGCGTGCTCCCGGATCTCCTCGTCGCCGTCGGTGGCCACCGCGATCACCCGCCCGCCCCGGGCCCGCACCTCCTGGATGTTGGAGCGGGTCTTTTCGTACCAGGGGCCCTTGGGGCTCACCACCACCACCGGAAGGTGCTCGTCGATCAGGGCGATGGGGCCGTGCTTCATCTCGCCGGCGGGGTAGGCCTCGGCGTGGATGTAGCTGATCTCCTTGAGCTTAAGCGCCCCTTCGTAAGCGGTGGGGGCGTGGAGGTTCCGGCCCAGAAAGAGGTAGTCCGTCGCCTGGTGGAACTTCGCCGCCACCCGCCGGTAGTCCTCGGCCCGCTCCAGGGTGGCCTCGGCGAGGCGGGGGAGTTTCTTCATCTCGTGGAGGAGGGTGCGGGCCTCGGCCTCGGAGAGCGTGCCCCGGAGGCGGCCGAGCCGGATCGCGAGCAGGGTGAGGGCGGCGATCATCGCGGTGTAGACCTTGGTCGAGGCCACCCCGATCTCGGGCCCGGCGTGGATGTAGAGCACGTCGTCGGCCTCGCGGGCGATCGTCGAGCCCTTGACGTTGATCACCCCGAGGGCGGCGGCGCCCCGGCGGCGGGCCTCGCGCAGGGCCTCGAGGGTGTCGATCGTCTCCCCCGACTGGCTCACCGCGACGAAGAGGGTCCGCCCGTCCACCACCGGCTCGCGGTAGCGGTATTCGCTCGCCACCTCGGCCTGGGCGGGGAGGCGGGCGAGTTTCTCGATCAGGTAGCTGCCCGCCCAACCGGCGTAGTAGGCGGTGCCGGCGGCGACCAGGTGGACGCGGTCGAAGCGGGAAAGGTCGAGCGTTAGGTTGAGCACGGGTTCGCCGGTCTCCTCGTGGATCCGGCCGCCCAGGGTGTTCTCCAGCGCCCAGGGTTGCTCGAAGATCTCCTTCAGCATGTAGTGCGGGAACCCGCCCTTTTCCGCTTGCTCCAGCGTCCACTCGACCTCGGTGATTCGAAGGGGCCGCGGGTTTCCGGCGAGGTCGGTGAGGCGGACCCCTTCCCGGTCCACCACCGCCATTTCGCCGTCCTCTAGGAAGATCACCCGCCGGGTGTAGGGGAGCAGGGCGGGCACGTCCGAGGCCACGAAGTTCTCCCCTTCGCCCAGCCCCACGACCAGCGGGCTCACGGTGCGGGCGGCGACGAGCCGTTCCTCGTCCTCGTGCATCGCTACCACCGCGTAGGCCCCTTCGGCCTCGGCGAGGGCGGCGCGGAGGGCGGCTTCAAGGTTCCCCCGGTAGCGGTCGGCGATCAGGTGGGCGAGGACCTCGGTGTCGGTGTCGCTCTCGAAGCGGTAGCCCTTGGCGAGCAAGCGTTCTTTGAGCTCGAGGTAGTTCTCGATGATGCCGTTATGGACGAGGACGAGCTTGCCCGAGCGGTGGGGGTGGGCGTTTTCGTCGGTGGGCGGGCCGTGGGTGGCCCAGCGGGTGTGGCCCACGCCGAGGA
>JALVVO010000068.1 GCA_027023345.1 Thermaceae bacterium | reverse complement strand
ACCAACTTCCTGATCCGGATCTACGCCTGGATCGTGATCTTCCAGAAAAGGGGGGTGGTGAACGCCGCCCTCGCCGCCCTCGGCCTCGACCCCCTCCACCTCTACCCCTCGTGGTTCGCGGTCTACACCGCCACCGTCTACACCTATCTCCCCTTCCTGGTCCTCCCGGTCTACGCCGCCGTGGAGCGCGTGGACTGGACCCTCCACGAAGCCGCCCAGGACCTGGGCGCCGGACGCTGGGCGAGCTTTTGGCACGCGGTCTTCCCTCAGACCCTCCCCGGGGTGATCGCCGGGGTGCTTCTCGTCTTCATCCCCGCCCTCGGCACCTTCGTCATCTCCGACCTGCTCGGGGCCGGCCGCGTGATCCTCATCGGCAACGTGATCCAGCAGCAGTTCGGCGTGGTCCGCGACTGGGCCTTCGGCAGCGCCGCCGCCTACGTGCTCATGACCCTGGTGCTCTTCGGCCTCTGGCTCTACGCCAAGCGGGTCGGCGAGGAAGGGCTCGACCGCCTGGTCTAGGAGGACGCCGTGCGCACCCTGCTTCGGATCCACACCGCCCTCGTGCTCGCCTTCCTCTACCTGCCGATCGCGGTCATCGTCGTCCTCTCCTTCAACCAAAGCCGCTTCGGCGTGCGCTGGACGGGGTTCACCCTCGAGTGGTACGAGCGGCTCTTCCACCACCACCGCGTCGCCCTCTACGCCGAGAACACCCTGCTCGTGGCGCTCTCGAGCACCCTGATCGCCACCGTGCTGGGCACCCTGCTCGCCCTCGGGCTCTACCGCTACCGCTTCGCCGGCAAGGGCCTCTTGCGGCTCCTGCTCTACGTCCCCGTGGTCATTCCCGACATCGTGATGGGGGTCGCGCTCTTGCTCTTCTTCGCCTGGATCCGCGAGGCCACCGGCTTCTTTCGCCTCTCCCTCCTCACCATCGTCCTGGGGCACGTCACCTTTCAGCTCGCTTACGTGGCGCTGGTGGTGAAGAGCCGGCTCGCGAGCCTGGACCCCGCCCTCGAGGAGGCTGCCGCCGACCTCGGCGCCGGCGGGTTCGCCACCTTCCGCTACGTCACCCTGCCGCTGGTCTGGCCCGGAGTGCTGGCCGGGGCGCTGCTCGCCTTCAGCCTCTCGCTAGACGACTTCGTCATCACCTTCTTCACCGCCGGCCCCGGCTCCACCACCCTGCCGCTCTACATCTTCGGCAGCGTCAAGCGCGGGGTCACCCCCGAGATCCACGCCCTCTCCTCTATACTTATCGCGGCGTCCGTGGCCGGCCTCCTGCTGGGCCGGGCGCTCCTAAGGAGGAGGTGAAATGAAGCGCAGGATCGTCCTTTTCCTCCTGGCCCTCGCGGGCCTGGCCTGGGCCCGGGGCGAGCTCCGGCTCTTCAACTGGGCGGACTACATCCCCGAGGAGGTCGTGGCCGAGTTTGAGCGGCGCTACCAGGCGCGGGTGGTCATCGACACCTTCGAGGCCCCGGAGGCGATGCTGGCCAAGCTCGCTGCCGGAGGCGACGCCGAGTACGACGTCGTGGTGCCGCCGGACTACTACGTGTTGGAGATGGCCCGCGCCGGCCTGATCCGCTCCCTCGACCACGCCAAGCTCAAAAACCTCAAGAACCTGGCCCCGGAGTTCCAAGACCCCCGCTACGATCCGCAGAACCGCCACTCGATCCCCTACCTCTGGGGAACCACGGGCATCGCCTACGACCGCGAGGCGGTGAAGAAGCCGGTCAACTCCTGGGCGGTCTTCTTTGACGAGAAGGCCTACGCCGGCCCCTGCTTCTTGCTCGACGAAATGCGGGAAACGATCGGAGCCGCGCTCAAGTTCCTCGGCTACTCGCTGAACGACACCGACCCCGCCCACCTGGAAGAGGCCAAGGCCCTCCTGATCGGCGCCAAGAAGCGCTGCCTGGGGTTTGCCGGCGGCATCGAGGCGAGGAGCCGGCTCCTTGCCGGGGACGCGGCGGTCGTCCACGCCTACTCCGGCGACATCGTGCAGATCCAGGAGGAGGCGCCCCAGGTCGAGTACGTCGTGCCCGAGGAAGGCGGGACCATCTGGACCGACGCGGTGGCGATCACCAAGCGGGCGCCGCACCCCGAGCTCGCCTACAAGTTCCTCGACTTCATCCTCGAGCCCGAGATCGCCGCCAAGATCGCGAACTACAACGCCTACGCCACCCCGGTGGCGGCGGCCCTGCCCTACCTCGACGAGGAGCTCCGGTCGAACCCGGCGATCTTCCCGCCGCCCGAGGTGCGGAAAAAGCTCGAGTACATCCGCGACATCGGCGACGCGATCCGGCTCTACGACCGGATCTGGACCGAGGTGAAGGCCCGCTAGGGTAACGCTCAGGAAGCTTGCTCCCTTTCTGGCGTATAATCCCGGGAGGAGGTGATGGGTATGAAGAAGTCGCTCGTCTTGGTTCTCGGCCTCCTGGTCGGCGCGCTGGCGCTGGCCGCCGACGGCGAGAAGGTTTACCAGACCTACTGCATGAGCTGCCACCAGGCCAACGGCAAGGGCATCACCGGCGCCTTCCCGCCGCTCGTCGAGGTCGTCCCCGAGTACCTGGAGAAGGGCGAGCTCGGCCGCCAGTTCCTCATCCACGTGGTGCTCTTCGGGCTTCAGGGCCAGATCACCGCGGGCGGCGGCACCTTTAACAGCATGATGCCCCCCTACGGCAACCAGCTCTCCGACGAGCAGGTGGCGGCGGTGCTCGACTACGTGGCCAAGGCCTGGGGCAACGACAAGCTCCTGCCCAAGGACTACAAGCCCTTCACCGCCGACGAGGTCAAGGCCGAGCGGGGGAAGAAGCTCACCCCCATGCAGGTCTACGAGGAGTGGAAGAAGCTCGCCCAGTAGCTCGTCTCGTGACCCTTCGCGGGGGGCGTCCGCGGACGCCCCCCGCGGTTATAGGATGGCGGCGGTGCGGACCCTGTTCCTCCTCGCCCTCCTCCTGGCGCCCGCCCGGGCGGAGGCGCCGGTGCTCGTCGCCGCCGCCTCCAGCCTGGGCCCCCCGCTCCAGGAGCTCGTAGGGCGCTTCTCCCAAACCCAGGGCCTCCCCGTGAAGCTCGTGCTGGCCTCGTCGGGCAAGCTCCTCGTGCAGATCCAAAAGGGCGCCCCCTACGACCTCTACCTCCCCGCCGACCCCGCCTACCTGGAGCGGCTCCCCGAGGAAAGGCTCGAGGCCGAAACCCGGCCCTTCGCCCGGGGGCGGCTCGCGCTCTACCTGAACCCCCGGCTCGGCCTCGCGCCCTCGGGACCCGGCGTGCTTCGGGACCCGCGGGTCCGGCGGGTCGCGGTGGCCAACCCCGGGCTCGCCCCCTACGGCCGCGCCGCCGTCGCCCTGATGCGGCGCCACGGCCTCTACCCCGAGGTCGAGGCCAAGCTCGTCTACGCCGAGAACGTGGCCCAGGCCGCCCGGCTCGCCGCCTTCGCCGCCGACGCCGGCTGGATCGACCTGGGCGCGGCGAGGAGGCTCGGCGGCCCCTACTGGCAGGCCCCGACGGAGGACCACCCCCCGCTCCTCTACGCCGCCGGCCTCCTCCGCGAGCGCGGCCGCGCCTTCTTCGCCTTCCTGCAAGGTCCCGAGGCCCGGGCGGTGCTGGCGAGGTACGGGCTGGAGGCGCCGTGATCGAGGTGCTCCTGCGAAGCCTGGCGCTGGCCGCGGCCAGCGCGGG
>JALVVO010000067.1 GCA_027023345.1 Thermaceae bacterium | reverse complement strand
CCCACCACCCGGTCGAGGTTCCAAAGAAAGAGCCCCGAAAGCAAGAGCAAGGTGAAGGAGACCGCGGCCGTGGTCAGGGTGGCCAGGCTGCTCACCGGGTGGCGGACGATGGCGAGCAGGGCTTCCCGGAGGGCGTACACGGACCCGAGTCTACAAAACCGGGGCTCCGCCCGAATGAGGAACGCGGTAGCATCGAAGCGTGCAAGTACGCCGTACGATCATGGTGGTGGCCCTGGTGGCCTACCTGGTTCCCTTGCTCGTGGGGTTTTGGCTGCTCGCCTTCCGCGAGGTGCCCGAGCTCGCCCGGATCTACTACCGCTTCCACTACCTCTTCGACCTCTTTTTCACCACCCTGGCCGCCATCGCCACTGGGGGCACCGCCTACCTGATGCTACGCTCGTTGCTCGCTCCCTGGGCCCGGCTCGAGGACCAGCTCAAGGCGCTCACCGCCGGGAAGGGGCGGCTGGAGGCGGTGGGGGAGGAGCACGCCGACCGGGTGGTCGAGCGGATCAACCAGCTCCTCGCCCTGCAGCGGGACTTCCAGGAGCTCGAGGAGCTTTCCAAGAACGCCGTCGCCCAGGAGATCCACGACGGGGCGGTGCAGAACCTCATTGCTGCCCGCTGGGCGCTCTCCCAGGGGCGGGTGGAGGAAGCCGACCGCGCCATCGAGAGCGCGGAGGAGGCCCTCCGCCAGGCGATCCACCACCTCTCCCCGCCCGAGCTTCACCACCTTTCGCTTGCCGAGGCGCTGGCGGCGATGGCCGGGCGGATGGGTCTGGAGCTTTCCGTCGCGATCGAGGGCGAGCTCGACGCGCGCGAGCGGGTCGAGGTCTACCGCATCGTCCAGCACGCGCTGGAGAACGCCCGGCGCCACGGGCGGGCCCGGCGCGTCTGGGTACGGGTGGTGAAGCGCGGCGAGCTCGTCGTCGAGGTCACCGACGACGGGGTGGGCCTCAAGCATCCGGTCCGGGAGGGCCAGGGGCTTGGTATCCTGAGGGCGCGGCTCCGGCTCCTCGGCGGGCGGCTCGAGCTCACCCCCGCTCCCCGAGGCGGCGCCCGCCTGGAGGCACGCTGGCCGGTCGCGGAGGGATCCCGTGCGCATTCTCGTGATTGAGGACCACACCCTGGTGCGCGAGGGCCTGGTTCGGCTCCTCGAGGAGGTGCTTCCCGGGGCCGAGGTCCGGGCGGTGGCCAGCGCCGAGGAAGCCGAGGCCCACCTCGACTGGGCCGAGCGGGTCCTTTTGGACCTTTCCCTCCCGGGCAAGCCCGGGCTCGCCTTCCTCGCCGAGCTCGCCGAGAGCCACCCCGACCTGCCCGTGGTGGTCCTCACCGCCTACGACGAGCCCGCCTTCAAGGCCCGGGCGGAGGAGCTCGGCGCCTCCGCCTTCCTCTCCAAGAACGCGCCCCCCGAGCGACTGGTGGAGGCGCTAAAGGGCCTCGCCTCGATCGAGGCTCCGAGCCCCGACCGCCTTTCCCCCACCGAGCGCACCGTGCTCTTGCTCCTCGGCCAGGGGCTATCGAACCTCGAGATCGCCGAGCGGCTCGGCATCGAGGAGAAGACCGTCTACACCCATCGCCGCCACCTGATGTTCAAACTCGGCCTCAAGAACGCGAGCGAGCTCATCCGCTTCGCTGCCCTCTACCACGCCGGGTTCCCGGCTGTCCAGTGAGAAAAATTCGTAGGTAGAACCGCTCAGAAGTTTGTTGTATACCGGCACATGGAATGTGGTTCCTCGCCGCGTTGCTCCTGGTTGCACCAGGACAGACGCCGCCCGCCGCCCCGCCCCCGGGGAGCACGATCGAGCTGCTCCCCGGCGTTCATCGGCCCTTTGAGGTTTCGGGCGAGGGGATCACCGTCCGCGGCCAAAAGGGCGCGGTGATCGACGCCGGGGGCAAGGGGCACGGCCTGGTGGTGAGCGGGAAGCGGATCCGCGTCGAAAACCTCGCGGTCAAAAACACCGGCCCCAACTACGACTTCTACAACCCGGACAGCGCCGTCTTCGTGGTCGAGTGCGAGGACTGCGCGGTGGACGGCCTTCGGGCCGAGCGGGTGATCACCGCGGTCCGGGCCGAGGACTCCCCGGGCTTCGTGGTGCGCCGCGTGCGGGCGGTGGGGAACCGCCAGGGGCCGGGGATCACCCTCTACGAGTGCCCGGAGTCCCTGGTCGAGGAAAACGAGCTCGATGGCTTCCTCGACAACCTCTACATGGAGCACACCGACCGGAGCGTGGCACGGAAGAACCGGCTCGTCCGCTCCTTTCGCTACGGCTATCACCTGATGTTCTCGAAAGACGTCGAGGTCTACGAGAACGCCGCCGAGCGCGGGCGGGTGGGCTCTGCGGTGATGTACGGGCGGCGGGTGCACGTCTACGATAACCGCTTCGAGGGGCACGTGGGCCCGCTGGCCTTCGGTCTCCTTTCCCAGGAGCAGCACGAAAGCCTCTTCGAGGGTAACCTGATCCGGGGCAACAACGTCGGCATCCTGGTGGTCTCGGCGGTGGCCGACCTCTTCCGGAACAACCGGGTCGAGGAAAACGGCTTCGGCGTGCTGGTCCTCCGCGAGAAGAACAAGGCGAGCAGCGCCGCCGTCTTCGAAAAGAACGTCTTTCTTGCGAACGTCTACGACCTAGCGGTGGACGACCCCGAGGCCAAGGTCACCCTCCGGGAGAACGCCTACGACCGCGCCTCTCGGCTCGACCTCGACGGTGACGGCTACTCCGACGTCCCGTACCTCCCCTCTTCCAGCTACGCGCTCCTCGCCTCCCGAATGCTCGACCTCTCCCTTTTCGCCTTCAGCCCCGGCATCACGCTCTGGGAGGAGGCGGAAAAGAAGGTTCCGGGGCTCCGGTTGATGACTCTCGCCGACCCCCGTCCCAAGATCCTCACCGTCCCGGCGGGGCGCCCCGCGCTCTTGCCGCTCTTGCTCGCGGGGGCCGCGCTCGTGGGAGGACTATGGTTGAGGTCGTAGATTTGACCAAGAAGGGTCGCGTCTACGGCGTGAGCTTTCGTTTGGAAGAGGGGGCGCTCGCCCTCGTGGGGCCGAACGGCGCGGGGAAGACCACGGTCTTGAACCTCCTGGTGGGGCGGCTGAAGCCCGATCAGGGCGAGGTGCGGATCTTCGGCCATCCCCCGCGCAGCCTGGAGGCCGCCCGGGAGCGGGCCTACGTGCCCCAGCAGATCGCCTTCCCCTTGCACCTCCGGGTGCGGGAGGTGCTGGCCGCGGCCCAGGCGCTCGCCCACGCCACCGACGCCGAGCGCGAGGAGGCCACCCACCGCATGGGCCTTGCCCCCTACCTGAACGCCTACGTCGGGAACCTCTCCGGCGGCTACCGCCAGCGGCTCGCGCTCGCCGCGGGGCTGATGGGGGGAAAAAGGCTCTGGCTCCTCGACGAGCCCGCGAGCGCCCTGGACCCCGGAGGCTTCGCCCGCCTCGTCGAGTGGACCCGCGAGCACAAGGAGAAGGGCGGGCTCCTGATCGTGAGCGCCCACCGGCCCGACGAGGTAGAGGCCTTCGCCGACGAGGCGCTCCTGCTTTCCACTGGCCGGGCGCGATGGCGGGGGCCGGTGGAGCGGCTCTATACCTACCGCCTGCCCGACGGCCGGCGGTTGGAAGAGGTCCTACCCGGCGTGCGCGTGGTGCGCGAGCCGGTGGACGTGTTGAAGGAGGTGCTTTATGAGGAAGAATCGGCGTGAAGTCCTAAAGATCCTTGGTGCGGCAGGTGGCGCTTTGGCACTCGGGCCCAAGGTCTTCGCCCAGGCGCCGGCGAAGCCCCTCGTGGTGGGCAAGATTCCGCCGGCGGAGGTGCCCTGGGATACCGGTAGGTGCGCTTTCTGCGGGATGCCGATCAAGACCCCGCCCAAGGGGATGAAGGGTAAGAAGTTCCCGCCCGGCTTCTTCGAGCGTACCTACGCCCAGATCGTCTTCGACGACGGGAAGGCGCTTCACTTCGAGTCCATCGCCTGCATGATCAACTACGCCTACGCCAAGGGGATCGTGGACGGCGAGGGGGCGACCTTCTACGTGATGGCGGTAGACGGCTCCCAGGTGCCCTGCAAGCCGGTCGGGCTGGTTCCGGCCCGCCAGGCCACCTTTGTCTGGGGCCAGAACCTGATGACCACGATGATGGCGCACCTGCTTGCCACTAAGAGTCCCCAGGATGCGGGGGTCCTGGTGAAGAAGCGGGCGAAGAAGATCGGCCGCTTCCATCTCTTGACCTTCGACCTGATTTGGGACCTCGCACCGCTGCCCGAGAAGAATCTGGTCCCGCTCCTCGCGAAGCACACCGGGCTTCTGTAAGCCCATTTAGGGGTCCGGGGCCTTCGAGGCCCCGGACTCTAAAATGTAAAGCGAGGTGGACATGAAGCGTCGGACGTTCCTGAAAGGCCTTGCGATCTTCGGGGTTCCCTTCGTCTTCCGCGCGGTGGCGGCGCCGCGGCCGGTGCGAATTGGGGTGGACGTCTGCCCCTACTGCTTCATGACCGTGATCGACGGTCGCTTCGTCGCCCAGGTGGTGGTTGAGACCGGCAAGTACTACAACTACGACGCCATCGAGTGCCTGGCCGACCACGTGAACGGCTACGCCGCCTACGGCCCCACCGTGCGGGTGAAGCCCAAGGAGTGGTACGTCTCCGACTACAAGCGCTCCACGGGGCACAAGGCGGTGCTCATCCCCGCCGACGAGGCGGTGATCGTCTACCACAAGCGGATCCGCACCCCGATGGGCGGAGGGCTCGTCGCCTTCAAGACCCGGGAGGAGGCCGAGGCCTTCGTCAAGGAGCGGCGGCTCAAGGGGGCCCGCTTCCTCACCTGGAAGGAGCTCCTCGAGGAGGGCAAACAACACCCCTGGGTGCCCGTGGTCTAGGTCATGCGCGCTTTTCTCGTCCTCTACTTGAAGGAGATCTTGCGGAACCCCTGGGCTTGGTTCTTAGGGCTCGGCCTCACGGCTCTGGCCCTCGCCTTCCGAGGCCGGCCCGAGGGGGTGGCGGTCCTCAGCGTCTACGGGCTCTTGCTCCTCTTCGTGCCCCCGGCGGTGCTCGCGCTCGCGGCGCCGCTCCTCGCCGGCCGGGAGGAGTGGGCCTTCTGGGCGGCGATGCCGCGCCCGGCGGGAAGGCTCTACCTTGCTGCCGCCTTCGGGGTGGGGCTCGGCTTTCTCTTTCCCTTCCTCCTCGGTGGCGGACTCGCCGCCAGTTTGCTCGGGCTCTCGCTTTCGAACGCCCTTTGGTTGATCGTCGCCTTGGTCCTGGTGGTGGCCTTCTGGGTGGGGGTGGCGGCGCTCAGCGGGGCGCTGGTGCTCGAGCCCGGCCGGGCCCTGGGCCTCGGCCTTTTCTTTTGGGGGCTATTGGTGCTCGCCTACGACCCCGCGGTGGTCGCGCTCTCCATCGTCTTCCGCGACTACCCCCTCGAGGGCTTCATGCTCGCGGTGATCTTCGCCAACCCCCTGGAGATCCTCCGCACCAGCCTCCTGAAGGCGCTTAACGCGCCGGTGCTGGTGGGGCCGGTCGGCTACCTGCTCGACAAGCTCCTCGGGCAGGTCGGCTACGCGCCCCTCCTCTTGAGCTTCGGCGTCGCCTTCCTCGTGCTCTACGGCCTCGCCGGCCTCGTCTTCGCCCGGCGGGATCGCTAGCCCAAAAGCAGCGCGCGGGCGTGCTCCAGCGCCTCGGGTTCGTAGCCACCCGAGAGCATGCGGGCGATTTCCCGCACCCGGGCCTCGCCGCTAAGGGCCTCGGCCCAGGCGCGGCCGCTTTCCTTTCGGACCCGGAAGTGCCGGTGGGCCCGAGCGGCGATCTGGGGCAGGTGGGTGACGACGATCACCTGGCTTTTTTCGGCGAGTCGGGCGAGGCGCTCGGCCAGCGCGCGGGCGGCCTCGCCGCCGACGCCGGCGTCCACCTCGTCGAGCACTACGGTCTCGGCCTTCAGGCCACTGGTGAGGAGGAGGGCGAGCAGGGTGCGGGAGAGCTCGCCACCCGAGGCGGCCTTTTCCAGGGGCGCCGGGGGCAGGCCCGGGTTCGCGCTGAAGGAAAAGCGCACCGCCTCCAGGCCGAAGGGCCCGGGCTCGGGGAGGGGCTCGAGCTCCACCTTAAGCACCGCGCCCGGCATGCCCAGGGCGGCGAGCTCCTCCTTCACCCCGGCCTCGAGCCTTCGGGCCGCTTCCTCCCGTGCCCTTGAAAGGGCCTGACCCCGTGCCTTGAGTTCGGCCTCGGCCTCGGCGCGCTCGGCTTCGAGGGCGGCGATCCGGTCCTCGGCGTTTTCGAGGGCGTCGAGCTCCTCTTGCGCGCGCTCGAGGTGGGCGAGCACCGCTTCCACCGTGTCCCCGTACTTCTGCTTGAGCCGCTGGATCCGGGCGAGCCGCTCCTCCACCTCTGCGAGCCGCTCGGGGTCGGCCTCGAGGGCGAGCATCCGGTTCTCGAGCTCGCGGGCCAGGGCCTGCAGCGCGTCCTCGGCGCCCTCCAGCTCGCTCGCCAGGGGGGCGAGGGCGGCGTCGTGGCGGGCGGCCGCCTCCACCGCCGCCGCTGCCCGCCCCACCAGGCCGACGGCGTCGGCCTCGCCGGTGAGGAGCTCGATGGCCTCGGCGATCCGCTCGCGTAGGAGGTCCAGGTGCTTAAGCCGCTCACGCTCCTCGAGCAGGGCCTCCTCCTCGCCGGGCTCGAGCTCCGCTCCGGCGATCTCCTGGATCTGGAAGCGGAGCAGGTCGATCCGCTCCAGGCGCTCCCTGGCCCTTTGCTTGAGCTCGAGGTGCTCGGCGACGAGCCTCCGGTAGCGCTCGTACGCGGTCCGGTAGGCGCGAAGCAGGTCCCCGGGCAGGAGCGCGTCCAGCATCCGGCGCTGGGCCTCGCGCCGGGTGAGGGTCTGGGCGGCGTGCTGGGCGAAGAGCGCCACTCGGGCGCCCACCGCGCGCGCGAGCTCGTCGAGCGTGACCACCTCGCCCCCGATCCGGGGGGTGCTGCGGGCCCCGATCCGGCGGCTAAAGCTCTCGCCGTCGATCCAGGCGGTGACCAGCGCGGCCTCGGCGCCGGGGCGAACGAGGCCGGGGTCGGCCTTGGCCCCGAGCAGGAGGGCGAGGGCGTCCACAAGGAGCGACTTGCCCGCCCCCGTTTCGCCGGAGAGGACGTTCAGCCCGGGGGCGAACTCGACCTCGGTGCTTTCGATGACGGCGAGGTTTCGGACCTCGAGCGCCTCCAGCATTCGCACCTAGCATAGCCCGGGGGGACATGTGAACTTGTTCATTAGTGCTCGTTCCGGTTAAGCTTTGCCTGGAGGAGGTGAGGCCTTTGAAGAAGTACCTTGGTTACGCGCTGGCTGCTGGGTTGGTGTTCGCTTTCGCTTTCGCGGCGAAGTGCGAGATTCCGGCCAAGATGCCCCCGCCGGGGCTTCCCAAGGGCATCGGTCCCTACGCCAAAAAAGAGCTCAAGCTCGACCCCTGCATCGACAAGGAGCTCGCGAAGAAGGGCGAGAAGCTCTTCGAGCAGTACTGCTCGGCCTGCCACAAGATCACCGAGCGCTACGTGGGCCCGCCCTTGAAGGGCGTCACCCTGGCCCGCAGCCCCGAGTGGATCATGAACCTCCTGCTTAACACCGAGGAGATGATCTGGAACGACCCCATCGCCAACGCGCTTTTGCAGCAGTACCTCACGGTGATGCGCCCCTCCCCAGACATGACCGAGGAGGACTTCCGGGCGGTCTACGAGTACCTTCGCTACGTGGATGCCACCGACCAGGTCAAGGTCAAGTAGGCTCAGGAAGCCCAACGCGTCCCCCCGGCGCTGCCGGGGGGTATTTAATGAAGATCACACATCTGGGACAAACGTCCTAATCGCTCTTCGCTAGCGTAAAAGTGAACCGCGAAGGGGCGGGCTCGGCGCGAGGCGATGCCGGTCTGCCTCCGCGGGGGAGGTGAGGAACGTATGAACAAGGGTAGGGTCAGGCTTGCGGTTCTCTTGGCGCTGGTCGCCGCGCTCTCCTTCGTCGCCATCGGCGCCCGCAAGGTGGCGACGAAGCTGGCGAAGGACGCGGCCCAGAAGGTCTACGTGCCGCCCGGCGAGTACGACGAGTTCTACGCCTTCCTTTCCGGCGGCTTCAACGGGCAGCTCTCGGTGGTGGGCCTGCCCTCCGGGCGCACCCTTAAGAACATCGGCGTTTTCTCGGTCAACCCGCGGAACGGCTACGGCTACAGCCCGGAGACCAAACCTTTGCTCATGACCTCCCACGGGTTCCTTCCCTGGGATGACACCCACCACCCCGAACTCTCGATGACGAACGGCGTGCCCGACGGGCGCTGGATCTTCATCAACGCCAACAACACGCCGCGCGTCGCCCGGATCGACCTCAAGTACATGGAGACCGCCGAAATCATCGAGATCCCGAACTCGGCGGGTAACCACCCGAGCTCGTTCGTCACGGAGAACACCGAGTACATCACCGCCGGTACCCGCTTCTCGGTGCCGCTGCCGCAGCGGGACATCCCCATCGACCAATACAAGGGGAACTTCAAGGGCACCCTCTCCTTCATCAAGGTGGATCCCGACACCGGCAAGATGAGCCTCGCCTTCCAGATCCTGGTGCCCGGCTTTGACTACGACCTCGCCCACTGCGGCAAGGGGCCCTCGAAAGATTGGTGCTTCTTCACCTCGTACAATACCGAGGAAGCCCACACCCTCCTCGAGATCAATGCCTCGCAGCACGACAAGGACTTCATCGCCGCGGTCAACTGGAAGCGGGCCGAGGAGTGCATCAAGGAGGGTAAGTACGAGACCTGGCACACCCCCTACGCCCACAACTGGTACGACGAGAAGAAGCACATGGCCTTCTCCGAGATCATTAAGGAGGAGAAGGTCATCAAGCCCGAGCAGTGCCCCGGCGTCATTTACTACATCCCCACGCCCAAGTCGCCCCACGGCGTGGACGTGAGCCCCGACGGCCGCTTCATCCTGGGTAACGGTAAGCTCTCCGCCACGATGGCCGTGCACTCCTTCGAGAAGATGCTCAAGGCCATCAAGGAGAAGAAGTTCGCCGGCGATGCCTACGGGATCCCCATCCTCGACTACGACGCCGTGGTGGACCACCACGTGAAGAACGTCTGCCTCGGCCCCTTGCACACCGAGTCCGACGGCAAGGGCTACGCCTACACCTCCTGCTTCATCAGCTCCGAGATCGTCAAGTGGAAGTGGGAGACCGGCGAGATCGTGGACCGCATCCCGGTCTACTACTCGGTCGGCCACCTGATGATCCCGGGCGGTGACTCGGCGAAGCCGTGGGGCAAGTACGTCCTGGCGCTGAACAAGATCACCAAGGACCGCTACCTCCCCACCGGCCCCGAGCTCAACCAGTCGGCGCAGCTCATCGACATCACCGGCGACAAGATGCAGCTCCTCCTCGACTTCCCCACCCTCGGCGAGCCGCACTACGCCCAGGCGCTGCCGGCCAGCATGATCAAGGACAAGCAGGCCAAGATCTACAACCTCAAGGAGAACGAGCACCCCTACGCCACCAAGAGCGAGAAGGACGTCAAGGTCGTGCGTAAGGGCAACGAGGTGCACGTCTACATGACCGCGATCCGCTCGCACTTCGTGCCCGACAACATCGAGGGCGTCAAGGTCGGCGACACCGTCTACTTCCACGTGACGAACCTCGAGCAGGACTGGGACATCCCGCACGGCTTCGCGGTCTACGGCGCGGACGTGCCCAACCTGCTGATCATGCCCGGCCAAACCCTGACCCTGGTGTGGAAGCCCGAGAAGCCCGGTGTCTACCCCTTCTACTGCACCGACTTCTGCTCGGCGCTGCACCAGGAGATGCAGGGCTACGTCCGGGTCTCGCCGGCCGACGCCAACCCGCCGATGATCTGGCGCGGCGGCGGCAAGGAAGGCAAGTGGATCGTCGAGTAAGCGCGGGTTAGCCGCGTAAGGGGGCCGGGGCGGGGCACACGTCCCGGCCCCTTGCTGAAGGATAGGGATTGGGAGGTGAGGTTCGGCATGACCAAGGCGAAGATGCCCCTCCTGGGGCGGGTGCTCGTGGCCATCTCGGCGCTCATTGCGATCTCGGCCTTCTTCTTCCCGCTCTGGCACTATTACCTGGAGGCGCCCCAGTACCGCGAGGGCCTGAACATGTGGATCTGGCTGCACAAGCTCACCGGCCAGGTCTACATCATCAACGACCTGAACCACTACGTGGGCTTCATGAAGATCACCGAGGAGATGTACTGGGAGTTCAAGGTCCTCCCCGTGCTTACCGTCATCCTGACGCTCTGGGGGCTCTGGGTCGCCTTCACCGGGAGCCTGCGGGCCTTCAAGTGGTGGTTCGGTTACTACATCCTCTACGCCCTCTTCGGGCTTGTGGACTTCTACTACCGGCTCTGGCAGTTCGGCCACACCGTGGACCCCCGTGCGCCCATCCGGATCGAGGGCTACGTCCCGCCGATGTTTGGTGAGAAGCAGTTCATGAACTTCCTTATCCGCTCCGAGCCGGCGGCGGGGTTCTACGTGTTGGTGGCGGGCTTTCTGGTGGCGGCGCTCGCGCTCTTGGTCACCTGGCAGGCGGGCAAGGCTAGGCGGGGGGCTACGGCCTAGCGTAGAATCGCGGTATGCGACGCTTCCTTCTCCTTCTTCTCGCGCTCGTCGCCTTGCTTGCTGCCTGTCGGCCGAAGGGGCCCGTGCCCATCGAGTACGGCCAGGACATCTGCGCCTTCTGCAAGATGATCATCGCCGACCCCCGCTACGGCGCCGAGCTCATTACCAAGAAGGGCAAGGTCTACAAGTTCGACTCGGTGGAGTGCATGGTGGCGTTCATGATGTACGACCTGAAGCCCGAGGACGTCGCCGCCGCCTACGTCACCGACTTCGCCCACCCGGGGAAGCTCATCCCCGCGGAGGAGGCCTATTACCTCCAGAGCACCGGGCTTAGGAGCCCGATGAGCCTGGGGATCACCGCCTTCGCCACCAAGCGGGACCTGGAGAAGCTCAAGGCCGAGGTGGACGGACTCGAGCTCCTTTGGTCCGACCTGCCCAACGTGATCCGCGAGTCCGGATTCAACCCCGAGAATGTGGAGCAGTTTATCCGCCGCGTTCCCTAGGGGCCTTCTTGTTGCCCTGGTCTTGGCCCTGGCTCCCGCCGGGGCCAAGACCCTGACGGTCTGCCCGAGCTGTCCCGTCCGGACCCTGAAGGAGGCCTTCGCCCTCGCCGAGGACGGCGACACCGTGGTGGTGGACGGCGGCCACTACGCCGAGGGCAACCTGGTCCTGGATAAGAGCATCGTGCTTTTGGGCAAGAACCTCCCGGTCCTCGACGGCGAGGGGAAGTACGAGATCCTCACCGTCAAGGCCGACGGCGTGCAGATCCGGGGCTTCGAGTTCCGGGGCTCGGGGGTCAACTTCATCAAGGACCAGGCGGCGGTCAAGATGGTGGACGCCGAGCACTGCGTCATCGAAAACAACCGCTTCGTCAACAACTTCTTCGCCATCTACCTGGAGAAGTCCCGCCACTGCATGATCCGCAACAACCGCATCGTCTCCAACGCCGAGAACGAGAACTACTCGGGCAACGGCATCCACCTCTGGAACTCCTTCGACGTGGACATCGTCGGTAACTACGTCGCCCGCCACCGGGACGGGATCTACCTCGAGTTCGTCCGGGATAGCCGCATCGTCAACAACGTCAGCGAGGACCACGTCCGCTACGGCCTCCACTTCATGTTCAGCGAGGACAACCTCTTCCGGGGCAACGTCTTCCGGCGCTCGGGGGCGGGGGTGGCGGTGATGTACTCGAAGCGCACCCGCATGGAGGAAAACCGCTTCGAGTACAACTGGGGCGGGGCGTCCTACGGGCTCTTGCTCAAGGACATCAACGACTCCGACATCCGCCGGAACGTCTTCTTCAAAAACACCGTCGGCATCTACGCCGACGGCTCCAACCGCACCTCGGTCTACGCCAACGACTTCGTCCAGAACGGCTACGCGATGCGGATCTTCGCGAACTCCATGGGCATGATCTTCATGTACAACAACTTCCTGGGCAACACCTTCGACGTGGCCACCAACTCCACCGAGTCCTATAACTCCTACCTAAAGAACTACTGGGACAAGTACGAGGGCTACGACCTGGACAAGAACGGCATCGGCGACGTGCCCTACCGCCCGGTGAGCCTTTTCTCCCTGGTGGTGGAGAACTACCCCCAGGCCCTCGTGCTCCTTCACAGCCCTTTGGTACAGTTTATGGACCGGGCGGAGCGGATCTTCCCCGTCTTCAGCCCCAAGGCGATCGAGGACGACCAGCCGTTCATGTTTCGCATCCTATGGTCCGAGTGGAAGAACTTACCAAGCGATACGGAGCGCTAGAGGCGCTAAAGGGCGTGACCGCCGAGTTCCCTGCGGGTAAGGTCACCGCGGTGGTGGGGCCGAACGCCTCTGGGAAGAGCACCTTGATGAAGAGCATCCTGGGCCTCGTGGTGCCGGATGGGGGGCGGGTCTACGTGCTCGGCGAGCCCGCGCTCAAGAACCCCCGGGTTCGGGCCAAGATCGGCTACATGCCCCAGGACCCCCGCTTTCCCGAGAACGTCACCGTGCGCGAGGTGATCCGCTGGATCGAGGAGCTCAGGGGCCGGCCCAAGCAAGATCTGGACGAGCTCCTCGCGTACTTTGGCCTCGGCCCCCACCTGGAGCAGCCCACCCGGGTGCTCTCCGGCGGGACCCGGCAGAAGCTCTCGGCGGTGCTCGCCTTCCTCTTCGACCCCGAGGTGTTGATCCTGGACGAGCCCACCGCGGGGCTCGACCCCCTGGCCTCGAGCCGGTTCAAGGACCGGGTCGCCGCCGAGCGGGACCGGGGCAAGACCGTGATCCTGACCTCCCACGTGATGAGCGAGCTCGAGGAGCTCGCCGACCGCCTGGTCTTCCTGCTCGAGGGCGAGGTGGTCTTCGCCGGGGACCTCGAGGAGCTTCGGGCGAAGACGGGCGAGGAGCGGCTCGAGCGGGCGGTGGCGAGCCTTATGGAGGCGTCGTGAGGGGAGCCGTCTACAAGATCTTCAAGTACACGCTCTTCGACCTGCTGCGGAGCCGCTGGCTCGGGAGCTACGCGATCCTCGTCGGCCTGATGACCGCGGGGCTACTCTACCTCGGCGACGACCCCACCCAGGCGGCGGTGAGCGTTTTGAACCTGGTGATCCTGGTGGTGCCGCTCGTGAGCCTCGTGCTTGGGCTCATGTACCACTACGCGAACCGCGACTTCGCCCTCCTCGTGCTCACCCAGCCGGTCCCGCGGGGCAGCGTCTACTGGGGGCAGCTTCTGGGCCTCGGCCTCTCGCTCACCGGCGCCTACCTGTCGGGGGTGGCCGTTCCCTTCGCCGCCTACGGCGCCCTGGGGATGGGCGAGGTGGACTGGCCCACGGTCGGGATGCTCCTCTTCGTGGGGGCGATGGTCACCCTGGTCTTTAGCTCGCTCGCGCTCTTTGTTGGGGTGTCGAACGACGAGCGGGTGCGGGCGCTAGGGATCGCGATCGCGGTCTGGTTCGTGCTCACCTTCGTTTACGACAGCCTGCTGCTCGCCTTCATCATCCTGGCTCAGGCCTACCCCATCGACCGCTGGGTGATCGGTATCTCGATGCTGAACCCGGTGGACCTGGCCCGGGTGCTGGTGCTCTTGCACCTCGACACCGCCGCCCTGATGGGCTACACCGGGGCGCTCTTTCGGAAGTTCCTGGGCACCGGTCTGGGGACGGCGACGGCGGTCCTGGCCCTCGTGCTTTGGACGGTGGTGCCTGCGGTGCTCGCGGGGCGCGTCTTTGCCCGAAAGGACTTCTAGCCATGCTGCGCGGAGCGAACCGAAACCTGCTCGTCTTGGCTGCAGTGGTGCTCGCTTTGGCGGCGGGGGCGTTTTTCTACCTGCGCCGCCCCCCGCCCCCAGCGCTTGCGTTTCCGCCTGAGAAGGTGAAAGGGTTTTTCCACAAGTACGGTTGCACCAACTGCCACGACACGAAAAATCCCCTGGTGGGGCCCCCGTTCGCCGCCATCGCCGAACGCTACAAGGGCGATCCAAGGGCTGAGGAAAAGCTCTTCAAAAGCGTCCGCGAGGGGAGCCAGGGGAAGTGGTTCAACCCCAACGCGGTGACGATCTACGGCATTCGGAAGGTGATGCCGGCCCAGGATCGGAAAAGGGTCCCCGACCTCGAGCTTAGGGCGATGATTCGCTGGATCTTGGAGCAGGCGCGCTGAGCTCGAGCACCACCACCGCCACCGCGTGCGTGCGCTCGTGGGAGAGGCTGACCCAGGGGCGCACGCCGAGCCTTCGGACCTCCTCGGCCAGGGCGCCGCGGAAGACGAGGCGGGGCCTCGGGTCCCGGGCCAGGCCCACCTCGGTGACCCAGGCGCGGCCGGGAAAGGCCTTGACGAAGGCCTCCTTGGCGGCGAAGCGCGCGGCTAGGGCGGGGGCGGGGTCGTCCAGGGTCTCGAGGTAGGCGATCTCCTCGGGAAGGTAGACGCGCTCGAGGAATCGCCGCCCGTGGCGGGCGTAAAGGGCGCGTATCCGCCCGACCTCGACCAGATCCACCCCCACCCCGAGGATCATTCGACCTGGTACCCGGCTTCCCGGAGGGTCTCGATTGCGAGCTTCTTGTACTGCTCGCGGATCAGGATGTAGTCGGTCTCGAAGGCGGAGTAGGCGAAGATGCTCACCCCCACCTCGGCGAGCAGGCTCCCCACCCGGCCCAGGACCCCGATCATCTCGAGCGGCAGGGGACCCTCGAAGGCGAGGGCGACGAAGGGGCCCTCGGCCTCGGCCTCTTCGGGTAGGTAGTCCTCGGGCAAGACCAGGGAGCGCTGCCCCTCGGCTTGGATGAAGACGAGGAAGGGGGCACGAAGGGCCGCCTCAGGCAGGGCCTTCGCTCTGAGCAGGTAGAGCCGGTGGGGGAGCGTTTGGAGCTTCATCGCCCCCATGATACGTTCTAGGCCGTGGCCTTCCCCGGCGCCTTCCTGAAGCGCATGGCCGGGCTCCTCGGCCCCGATTACGATGCCTTTCTGCGCGCGCTCGGCGAGCCGCCCGCCCGGGGGCTTCGGGTCAACACCCTGAAACTTGCTCCCGAGGCCTTCCGCCGGATGAGCCCCTGGCCCTTGGAGCCCGTGCCCTGGTGCCCGGAGGGCTTCTACTACCCCGAGGACGCCCGCCCCGGGCCCCACCCCTACTTCTACGCCGGCCTCTACTACATCC